>JBJTMA010000025.1:0-16568 GCA_046063295.1 Novosphingobium sp. | reverse complement strand
GGCATCTTCGTCTATCAGGAACAGGTCATGCAGGCCGCGCAGATCCTCGCGGGCTATTCGCTGGGTGATGCAGACTTGCTGCGCCGCGCCATGGGCAAGAAGGTGCAGGCGGAAATGGACGCCCAGCGCCAGACCTTTGTCGATGGCTGCGCCGAGGTTTCCGGCATAGACAGGAAAAAGGCCAACGAGCTGTTCGACTTGATCGACAAGTTCGCCGGCTATGGCTTCAACAAGAGCCACGCCGCAGCTTATGCGGTGCTGTCGTACCAGACCGCGTGGCTGAAGACGCATTATCCGCACGAATTCTACGCCGCATCGATGTGCTTCGACATGCACCAGTCGGAAAAGCTGGCGGTGTTCGTCGACGACATGCGCCGCCGCGGGATCGCGCTCGCGGGGCCGGACATAAACCGCAGCGAAGCGGAATTTACCGTCGAGCGGACCGATGACGGATATCAGGTGCGCTACGCGCTCGCCGGGATCCGCAATGTCGGCGAAAAGGCGATGGACGCGCTCCATGCCGAGCGTGAGGCGCACGGCTGGTTTGAAAACCTGGAAGACCTGTTCCGCCGGGTCCCTGCCGGATCGATGAACCGCCGCCAACTGGAAGGTCTCGCCGGAGCAGGTGCTTTCGACGTACTCGAACCCAACCGCGCCAAGGTCATGGCCAATGCCGACATGCTGCTCGCTGTGGCGGATGAAGCGGCGCGCAGCCGTTCGAGCGGGCAGGGCGGGCTGTTCGGCGGCGAGGATCATGCCGCGCCCTCGCTACGGCTGACCGAAGTCGAGCCTTGGTCGAAGGCCGAGCAGATGGCGAGGGAGCGTGAGAACTTCGGTTTCTATTTCGCCGCGCACCCGGTCGAACAATGGCGCGCAGTTGCCTCAGCCAATGGCGCGCGCACCTTTGCCAGCCTGATGGAGAGCGGGGCGCCGCCGGGCGGACGGGCGCAAGCGATGATGGCGGCGATGGTCGAGAGTGTGAATCGCGGCAAGACCCGGCGTGGGGCCGACTTCATCCGGGCGGATTTCTCCGACAGTTCGGGCCAGTTCAGCGCAGCCTGCTTCGAGGAATCGCTGGTCGAACCTATGCTCGCCTGGGCCAAGGACGGCACTTGCCTGCTGCTCACGGTAGAACTCGATTCGCCCAGCCCTGACGAGCCGCCGCGAGTAACGGTACGCGGCGCGCGCCCGCTCGATGAAGTGAAGAGCGCGGCGAGCATGGTACTCAAGCTCGATGTCCTGCGCCCCGAAGCTTTTGCCGACCTTGCCATGCTGCTGATTGGCGGCGCGGACGGGCGCGGCGAGGTGATCGCGACACTGCACACCGCGAGCGGCGCAGAGCAGCAGGTCCGCCTGGGCCGCGATTTCCAGCTCGACAGCGAGCTTGCGGAAAGCTTGGCAAACGTGCCCGGGGTTGCCAATGTACAGCTGAGTGCGCGGCGCGGAGGGGCAAATCTCCGGCTGGTCGCATAGAAATCGCTAGCAGCTTCGTCATTGCGAGGAGCGAAGCGACACGGCAATCCAGTGTTGCGCGAAAACGCTCTGGATTGCTTCGCTACGCTCGCAATGACGAATACGGGGTATGGAGAGGGAAATGCTTGGAGCCATGCAAGACTGGGACCTTCGGGTAACCCGGATCATCGATCACGCAGCGCGCGAACATGGCACGCGCGAAATCGTCACCCGCTGGGCCGACGGCAGCGAGACGCGGACGACCTGGGCCGGGGTGCGGCGCGATGCGCTCAAGATGACCCAGGCCTTGCGCAAGCTGGGCGTGCAGCCGGGCGACCGCATCGCGACCTTGGCGATGAACCACTCGCGTCACCTCGTCTCATGGTACGGCGCGGTCGGCGTCGGCGGGGTGCTCCACACGGTCAATCCGCGGCTGTTCGACGACCAGCTCGAATACATCGCCAACCACGCCGAAGATCAGGTCCTGCTCTACGACGCGGCCTTCCAGCCGATCATCGACCGGATGAAGGGCAAGTGGACCACGATCCGGCACTACATTTGCTTTGATAACGGCGAATTCGAAGCCTGGATCGGCGCCGAGGACGGCAATACCGATTGGCACCAGGGTGACGAGCGCGATCCCTGCATGCTCTGCTATACCAGCGGCACAACCGGCAATCCCAAGGGGGTGCTCTACGAGCACCGCTCCACCATGCTCCACGCGATCACCTCGGTCGCGCCGCCGATTTTCGATTTCGATGCGCGTTCGGTGATGCTGCCGGTGGTGCCGATGTTCCACGCAGCAAGTTGGGGCCTGCCGTGGGGCGGGGCGGCATCGGGAATCAAGTTCGTGTTCAGCGCCGTTAACGATGCGGCGGTGCTCTGCCACCTGATGAACCGCGAGAAGGTGACCCATTCGGCGGGCGTGCCGACAGTCTGGCTTGCGATGTTCCAGCACATGGACGCTACCGGCGAAACACTGCCAACGCTGCGCCAGGCGATCATCGGCGGATCCGCCGCGCCGCGCTTCATGATCGAGCGGCTGATGAAGGCCGGGGTCAACGTGGCCCATGCCTGGGGGATGACCGAGACCAGCCCGATCGGCACAACGGGGGCCAAAACTTGGGACTGGGACGACCTGAGCTTTGATGAGCAGGTCGAAATCAAGATGAAGCAAGGCCGCGTGCCGTTTGGCGTGGAACTACGGACGGTCGATCTCGACGATCCCAAGAAGGTGCTGCCGCGTGATGGTGAAACGTCAGGAGCGCTGCAGGTGCGCGGGCCGTGGGTGATCAAGCGCTACTTCAAGGCCGACCGCGACGCGACCGACGAGGAGCAGTGGTTCGACACCGGCGACGTTGCAATCCTTCATCCCGACGGCACGCTGCAGCTGACCGACCGCACCAAGGACGTGATCAAGTCAGGCGGCGAGTGGATCAGCTCGGTCGAGCTTGAAAATGCGGCAATGAGCCACCCTGCGGTGGCCGAGGCAGCGGCAATCGGCATCTACCATCCCAAATGGGATGAACGCCCGATCCTGGTGGTGGTCAAGAAAGCCGGCTGCGAGGTTTGCGGAGACGAAATCAAGACGCATCTCGCCGCGTCGGTTGCCAAGTGGTGGCTGCCCGACGCGGTCGAGTTCGTTGACGAGATCCCGCATGGCGGCACCGGCAAGGTCAGCAAGAAGGACCTGCGCGAGCAGTTCCGCGATTACCGGCTGCCGGACTGAACTTTACTGCTTCTTGAGATTGCTGGCAGCGTCCTGCGCGGCGTTGCCGACATTCTTGGCGGCGTCGCCAACGTCCTGTGCCGCGGCGGCAACCGCATTGTCCTTGCGCGACGAGCTATTCGAGGCAATCGCAAAGTAATAGACCGCAAAGCCGAGCAGCACGATCGCGATCAGCCCGATTACCCAGCCGCCGCTGCTGCCGCCGCGAACAGTGGTGTGCTCGACGCTGCCGTCGGCGGAACGGGTGGTGGTGATGGTTTCGTCTGACATGCTCTTCTCCTCCTGTATGGCGGTCAGAACGTGCGGCGCGGAGCATCGTTCCCGCTTGCCCCCGCACACGGAGCGCGCCAGACTGGCCGGGAGGGGAGAATTCGATGACCGCCTACGTCGATCCGGACCGTGAAAACTGGCAGCGGTTCAAGGACCTGCCGCGTGACAAACCAATCCATATGCTCAACCTGATCAAGTTTCGCGATTTGGCCGAATATCCGCAGGGTCACCCGAACCACGGCAAGGGTCTGACCGGGCACGAAGCCTATGCGATTTACAAGGAAGGGTTCCAGCGCGTGGTGGCGAATGACGGCGCGGCGATGGTCTGGGAAGCTCCCTTCGAATGCGTGGTCACCGGTCCTGAAGGAGAGTGGGACGAGATCTTCGTGATGGGCTACCCCGACAGCGCCACCTTCATGAAGATGGTCCGCAACGAGGAATATATACGCGACGTCGTTCCGCACCGGACCGCCGCGGTGGCCGACAGCCGGCTAATCAGGTTTCGGGGTTAACCCTTCTGCACCAAGATCTGAATCTCCTCGGTCATTGCATTGTTGATCGTGATCAGCCTGTGCAAATCGTCGGTGATTTCGAGAAGCGCCTCGGCATCCTTGTAAGTCTGTGACGTCTGCCGATCGCTCGCCGCCGCGGCGACTTTCTGGCCGACCATTATGATCGACAGCAGAACAAGTTGCAGGAAAGTCTGCGCGATCCATGCGATCAGCGGGCCGGTCCCGCCCTTGATCGCCTGCGGCAGGCTGATCAGCGCGAGACCGGCGAAGGCGTAGGCGCACCACATCGTGCCCACGATGTCGGTAATTTTAACCGCGAGCCAGCCGTTGAAATTGCTGACCTTCTTCGCTGCGTCCTCGTGCTCTTTACGGCGCCGCTCGATGCGCGGGTGCGGGGTGTGGGCGGGTGTTTGGTCGGCCATAGTCTGATCCCTCCTGTGGTCAGAGGAGTTGTAACTGGCCTCCCGGGCTGGGCCTAGTGAACTTGCTGCAATCCAGTTTCATCCGCTCCTGGTTCATGCCGAGCCGCCTGGTGGTGACGCGAAAACGTGCGCGGAACAGATCGGCCCAAGTGCCCAGCGGCTTCATCCGGGTGAAGAAGCCGGGGTCGTTGTCCTTGCCGTGTCGCATAGCCTGGACGGTGTGCATCACCTTGTCGGCGCGGTCGGGGTAATGCGCTGCGAGCCACTCCCGGAACAGCGGCGCGACCTCGTGCGGCAGGCGCAGCATGATCCAGCTGGCCGAACGCACGCCGCGCGCTGCCGCTTCCTGCAGGATGCCCTCGATGAACGCGTCGGTGATCGAGGGGATCACTGGGGCGACCGAGACATGGGCGGGAACGCCCGCCTCGACCAAAAGACGCAAGGCTTCAAGCCGTTTAGCTGGTGAACTTGCGCGCGGTTCGAGCAGGCCGGATAGTTTGGGATCGAGGCTGGTGACCGAGACGCCCACCGCGACCAGTCGTTGCTCTGCCAGCTGGGCCAGCAGGTCGAGATCTCGAGTTACTCGTGCGCTCTTGGTGGTGATGGTCACCGGGTGCTTCACCTCAAGGCAAATCTCCAGCACTTGCCGGGTAATCCGGTAACGCTCCTCGATCGGCTGGTACGGATCGGTGTTGGTCCCCATCGCAATCGGGGCGGGCTTGTAGCCCGGCTTGGCGAGCGTTTCGCGGAGCAGCGCAGCCGCGTTGGGCTTTGCGAACAGCTTGGTTTCGAAGTCCAGCCCAGGCGAAAGATCGTGGTACGCATGCGTTGGCCGCGCGTAGCAATAGACGCAGCCGTGTTCGCAGCCCCTGTATGCGTTGATCGAGCGGTCGAATGGAATATCGGGCGACTGATTGAAGCTCACGATCGTACGGGCGTGCTCTTCGATTACCGTGGTGCGCAGTTTGGGGGAGGGGCCGTCTATTTCCTCACGAGCATCCAACCAGTCGCCATCTGCTTCACGCGCCTTCAGTCCAAAGCGCTGCGGCACGTGAGCGCTGGGCGCGCCGCGACCGTGAGTCGGGGGGAGAGTGGGCATCCGGCTATTGGAACATAACAGGAACAATATTGCAATGGCGGCCTACTTTTCGCGCAGTCGCGGCATCAGTTCGACGAAATTGCACGGCCGGTTGCGGCTATCGAGCTGCTCGGCAAGGATCGCGTCCCAGCCGTCTTTCACCGCGCCGTTCGATCCGGGCAGCGCGAAGATGTAGACCCCGCGCGCCAGCACCGCGCAAGCGCGGCTTTGCACGGTCGAGGTGCCGATGCTCTGGTACGAGACCCAGCGGAACAGTTCGCCGAAGCCGGGGATGTCCTTGTCCTTGATGCGGTCGAGCGCTTCGGGGGTAACGTCGCGGCCGGTCAGACCGGTCCCGCCGGTGGTGATGACCGCATCGCACAGCCGCTCGTCGATCCAGGTGTTCAGCCGACTTGCGATTCCGGCAGGATCATCGCGTTCGATCGCCCGGGTGGCGAGATGGTGTCCGGCCGCTTTGATGCGCTCAACCAGCAAATCGCCAGACGTGTCGTCAGCGAAGGTGCGGGTATCCGAAACAGTCAGGACCGCGATCCGGATCGGTTTGAATGTGCGGGCCAGATCAACGGCCACGCAGCACCGTTCCGTCAGCGCGCATCCGCACTGCAAGGCTGCCTGACATATTGGGGAAGGTCGGCCACATGCCCTGCGCCAGCGCCATGCGGCTGTCCGAGGGGCCGCCGGCCTGACGCTCGTACATCCAGTAATTGCGCATCACGATGTTCACGTAGCCGCGGGTTTCCCAATAGGGCACGCTCTCGATCCAAAGCAGCGGATCGCCCTTGTCCTTGATCTCGGTGTTCCAGCGGGTAACCGGCACCAGCCCGGCGTTGTAGGCCGCCATTACCTTGGGCAGCAGGCCTTGCGTGCCCGAAGAATCGCGCAGCATCTGCAGGTGCTGCTGGCCGAACGCGAGGTTGACCTCGGGCTTGGTCAGATCGCTCGAGGTGCCCGCGACGCCGAGCTCGCTGGCATGATCGCGCGCCGCGGCGGGCATGATCTGCATCAGGCCCTTCGCGCCGGTCTGGCTGGTGGCGCCGGTGCGGAACACCGATTCCTGCAGCGTGTGGGCATAGACCAGCGCCGGATCGACCTTCCACCCGGTGACGGGAGTCCACTTCGGCGTGGGGAAGCGCGACGCCGGTTCGGCTTGCCCGCCGTAGGGCACGTTATAGGCCATCCACAGCTGGGTCGCAGGGACACCCATGCTTCGCGCCAGGCGCGAAAGCGGCTGGTATTGCGCGGGATCGCCGATCCGTGCCTGGTGGCGCAGCACTTCGTCGGCCAGGGCGTCCTCGCCGATCTCGGACAGCATGACTGCGGTGCGCACGTTGGGCACATCGCGCAGCTGCTGCCAATCGGCATTGCTAAAATCGGGCGCTTCGTGAGTCTTGGGAACCGAAGTGCCGAGCTGTTCGATTGCGAGCATGCCGTAAAGCGTCTCGTCCATCCGCGCGGCCTTCCTGAGCGGCGCAGCAGCCTGATCGGGGAGGCGGCAGCGGACCAGCGCGCGGCTCTGCCAGTAATAGGCGGCAGCGGTCAGCTCGGCGTTTTCGGAGCCAGCGGCCGTGCGGCCAAAGGCATCGGCGGCGCCAGTGCAATCGTCCATGCGTCAAGCCGAAAGCCCGGCGATCCACCACCCTTCGGCGACCCAAGGCCCGGAACCTGCCTGCGCAGTCTGGGCGAGGGCATAGGCCGAAGCATCGTCGTTTTCGATATAGAATGACCAGGCGATCTTGCTGCGCCATTCCGCGCGCGCACCCATCGAAAGCTGGCTGTCGATCCCGTCGAGCAGCGCTTTTGCGCTGGCCGGGCTGTCGTTCTTGATCTGGCTGTTGATTGCGCCGGCGACAGCGGCAGGCATTGTGCCGTCGTTGGTCTCGCGCGGGCGGATCCGTTTGGCGCGGCTGGGCAGCGAGGTCAGGCTGCGTGCCTGGGGCAGGTCGGGCAGTACGGTCGCGCCGCGCTTTTGCGCCATCGTGCGGATCTGCTCGGCCTCGGGCAGTTGCAACCCATTATTCAGCCAGTTCGACAGCGTATCGGTATCGATTTTGGGCGAACCGGCTGCGGTGTAATATTCCGCCTTGGCCACCTGATGCAGCGGACCATCGGGACGCTGTGCGAACATCGCCTGGACCTTCGCCCAGTTGCCGCCTTCGATCGCGGCGAACAGGTCACGGTAATAGGCCCGGTCGTCCTGGCTGAGCAGTACCGGCACCGAACTGTTGCTGGCACGGCTGGCGAAATATTCCGCCGAAGCGCTGTTGGCTTGCGCAGCCAAGGGCAGCGCCGCTCCGGCCATAGCCAGCAGCACCGCCCACTTGCGCGCCTTGAAATCTGCTTTCACCAATTCCCAGTCCCGTTTCAGCTGCGCTGCCAGTCCAGCAGTGCTTGCCATAACCGTGCCTTGACCCGTGGCCGCCCCATCAAATCTTCCAGCCCCGGAGCCATCAACGCCGGGATTGCGCCACGGCTATGGGAAATAGTGGTTAATTGATCAGCACTTTTCGCTGGATCGTGGCCAAGCAGCGATGAAACGTGGCGCCCGAAGCAAATCAGCCGCTGCGGGGCGGCAAGCGCAAGGTGATGACGCGTCAATTCGGGCAGTCCCGCACTGGCAAGGTCAGTCCAGTCTGGATGCGGCATGTGCCGCGGAAGGACGCTGGCGATGGCTGCTGTGGCCGGATCGCATCCCAGTGCCGAGATGATCGCATTGAGCAACTTGCCAAGCGGGCCAGAGAGCAGCCGATCGCCGTCTTCCGCTTCGGGTTGTTCGACCAGCACCATCAGTGCCGCGCCGGCATCTCCGCGCGCCGCGATGCGCCCCTCGGTCATCCCCCCATCGAGCGTTGGCTCGGTCAGCCACCATGTCCGAAAAGCCGCCAGGTCTTGCGGCCAGCTGGCCGGATCACCGCCGATCAACGGCCTTGGCGGCGGGTCCGGTGGCCGCGGCGGCACGAACATCGCTGGAGTGCTGATCGCCTGAACCGCTTCAACGGGGACGAGCCATGATACGGCCTCATCGGAAAAGGCGTAATCCACCCCGGCGTCGCGCCACCACTGCAGCGTGGCTGCAATCGCGGCGCCTTGATCAGGCGTGGCTGGACCGGAAATTGTCACTCGGCGGTCTTGACCTCCCCCGCCGCAGCAATCAAGGCTTGGCATCGTAAAAGATGCTCGAAACCGCTTACGCCAAGATCAATCTCGCGCTGCACGTACGGCGGCGGCGGAGCGATGGATATCACGAGCTCGAAACACTGTTCGCTTTCGTCGATGCGGGAGATGTACTGAGCGCACGGCCAGCAGCACACGACGAACTCAGGATGCACGGCGAGTTCGCCATGCAACTAACTGATCCTTTTGACAATATTGTAGCCAAAGCGCTTCACACCCTGCCGCATGGACCAGGCTGGGCGGTGACGCTCGAAAAGAACCTGCCTGTCGCTGCCGGGCTGGGCGGAGGTTCGGCCGATGCCGGCGCGGTGTTCCGAATGGTGGAGGCGCAATACGGCCTGCCCGCTGACTGGCAGGCGCGCGCGGCTAAACTGGGTGCCGATGTGCCGGCGTGTGTGCGCAGCGAAACCTGCGTGGGTCGAGGCACCGGTACGCAGCTCGAACAGGTCGAGAATGACCTTGCCGGCAAGCCCGTGCTGCTGGTCAACGCGCGCCTGCCGCTTTCGACCGCACAGGTCTTTGCCGCGTGGGACGGTGTGGATCTTGGGCCCATGCCTGAGGGCAGCGCGCGGAATATTGCCAAGCTCGGCCGAAACGACCTTGAAAAGCCGGCGATCAACATTTGTCCCGAAATCGCGGACGTGCTTGGCGCGCTAGATGCTACCGAACCCTGGCTGGCGCGAATGTCCGGATCTGGCGCAACCTGCTTCGCGCTATACGAGACCGCCGAATTGCGCGACAGGGTGGCAAAGTGGCTGAAGGAATGGAAACCGGATTGGTGGCAGCTTTCGGGCAATTTGCGATGACCGAGCACGAAGCTTGGCGCCTGATCGGGACACCGCTCTTTGGCGGAATTCTTGTTGTCTCGGATCATGCCAGCAACCATGTGCCCGACGATATCGATCTTGGCATTGATTGCGCGCTGCTTGGCCAGCACATCGCGGTGGATATCGGCGTTGCCGAAGTTGGCGCCCTCATGGCGCAGCGCCCCGGCATCGCGACGTTCCAAGCGGGGGTGAGTAGGCTGGTCTGCGACTGCAACCGTGAGGAGCATGCGCCGGCGGTGATTCCGATTGCGAGTGATGGGCACGCGATCCCCGGCAATGCTCTCGATCATTCCGGCCACGCAGCGCGCCTGGCGCGATTTCACGCGCCGTACCATTCCGCGCTAACCGATCTTCTCGAGGCCTATCCGCCAGCCCTGATCTTGTCGCTGCACAGCTTCACCCCGCAGCTCGCCACCCGTGACGAACCGCGCCCGTGGCACTGCGGCGTGCTCTACAACCAGGACGATCGCGCCGCGCGGATTGCGATACCCTTGTTGGAAGCCGAGGGGCTGATCGTCGGCGACCAGGAGCCTTACTCGGGGCAGGTACTCAACTACACGATGAACCGCCACGCCGAGGTCGATGGGCGGCCCTATCTTGGCATTGAAGTCCGGCAGGACGAAATCGCCACGCACGCCCAGCACGTGGTATGGGCCGAGCGGCTGGCGCGGATTTGCAATGAAGTGGCGTTGAAGCTCCCCGATTGAGGGTGTAGGGGCGGGTCGATACCGCCCATCACGAAAGATCGTTACCCATGCCCGCCTATCGTTCCCGCACGTCCACCCACGGCCGCAACATGGCCGGCGCGCGCGGGCTATGGCGCGCCACGGGCATGAAGGACGGCGATTTCGGCAAACCGATCATCGCGGTGGTGAACAGCTTCACCCAGTTCGTGCCGGGCCATGTGCATTTGAAGGACCTCGGCCAGATGGTCGCGCGAGAGATCGAGGCGGCCGGCGGAGTCGCCAAGGAATTCAACACCATCGCGGTCGACGACGGGATCGCGATGGGGCACGACGGCATGCTCTATTCGCTGCCCAGCCGCGACCTGATCGCCGACAGCGTCGAATACATGGTCAACGCGCACTGCGCCGATGCGATGGTCTGCATCTCGAACTGCGACAAGATCACCCCGGGCATGCTGATGGCGGCGCTTCGCATCAACATCCCCTGCGTGTTCGTTTCGGGCGGACCGATGGAGGCCGGCAAGGTCGTTCTGGGGGGCAAGGAAGTCGCGCTCGACCTGGTCGACGCCATGGTCGCCGCCGCCGACGAGAAGATCTCCGACGAGGACGTTGCCGCGATCGAAAAGGCCGCCTGCCCGACCTGCGGTTCGTGCAGCGGCATGTTCACCGCCAATTCGATGAACTGCCTGACCGAGGCGTTGGGGCTGTCGCTTCCCGGCAACGGTTCACAGCTAGCCACCCACGCCGACCGCAAGGGGCTGTTCCTCGAAGCAGGGCGGCTCGCGGTGGACCTGTGCCGCCGCTACTACGAGGAAGATGACGAGCGCGCACTGCCGCGCTCGATCGCCAGTTTCGAAGCCTTCGAGAACGCGATGAGCCTCGACATCGCCATGGGTGGATCGACCAACACGGTGCTGCACCTGCTCGCCGCCGCGCATGAGGCCGGAGTCGATTTCACCATGCGCGATATCGACCGCCTCTCTCGCAAGGTGCCGTGCCTGTCGAAGGTCGCCCCGGCGAAGAGCGACGTCCACATGGAAGACGTCCACCGTGCTGGCGGGATCCCCGCGATCCTCGGCGAACTCGCCCGCGCCGAGCTGCTTCACACCGACCTGCCGACAGTGCACAGCCGCTCGATGGGCGAGGCGCTGAGCCGCTGGGATATCAAGCAGACCAATTCGGAAAGCGTACAGACCTTCTTCAAGGCCGCCCCCGGGGGCGTGCCAACGCAGACCGCGTTCAGTCAGAGCCGCCGCTGGGACGAGCTCGACCTCGACCGCGAGAACGGAGTGATCCGCAGCAAGGCTAACGCCTTCAGCCAGGACGGCGGGCTCGCTGTGCTCTACGGCAACATCGCCACCGAAGGCTGCATCGTGAAAACCGCCGGGGTCGATGACAGCATCCTCAAGTTCACCGGCACGGCCAAGGTGTTCGAGAGCCAGGACGCGGCGGTGACCGGTATCCTCACCGGGCAGGTCGTGGCAGGCGACGTTGTGGTTATCCGCTACGAAGGACCCAAGGGCGGCCCCGGCATGCAGGAAATGCTTTATCCGACAAGCTACCTCAAGTCGAAAGGCCTCGGTGCAGCCTGCGCGCTGCTCACCGACGGGCGGTTTTCGGGTGGCACCAGCGGCCTCTCGATCGGCCACGTCTCGCCCGAAGCGGCCGAGGGCGGGGCGATCGCGCTGGTCGAGCCGGGCGACCGGATCGAGATCGACATCCCTGCACGTACTATCCATTTGGCTGTGAGCGACGAGGAACTGGCTCACCGCCGCGCCGCGCAGGAGGCGAAGGGCTGGCAGCCCGCCGAACCCCGCCCACGGCAGGTATCGACCGCGCTCAAGGCTTATGCCGCGATGACCACCAGCGCCGCGCGCGGTGCGGTGCGAGATCTCTCGCAGCTCGGGATCAAGTGATGCGCGTTGCGGTAATTGTCGTCCTCTTTCTCGCCGCCTGCAGCAATGGTGGCACCGCGCCAGCTGAGCAAGGCGAGAGCATCGCCTGCGCGCTTGGCGGTTCGCTCCAGTTCAAGCCCGATTGCACCGTCGAGCGCCAGGGCAGCAGAATCGTGGTGCGCCTGCCCGATGGCGCGTTCCACCGTTTCACCCTGAGCAAGGACGGCCAGTCGCTCGACGCCGCCGACGGGGCGGACATAGCGCAATCGGCGCGCAAGGGGGACCGGTTCGAGGTGATCCTCGGTCAGGACCGCTATGTCATTCCGGTCGGCGCCGGTGCCGCAAAACCTTGATCTTGTCCTCACCGCCGCGCAGGTCCGCGCCGCCGAACAGGCGCTGATCGATAACGGGACCAGCGTCGACGAACTGATGCAGCGCGCCGGGCGCGGCGCCGCGGAATGGGTTTGGCGACTCTCTGGCGGGCGCAGCGTCACCGTGCTGTGCGGCCCGGGCAACAACGGCGGCGATGGTTATGTGATCGCGGAAGCGCTGCGCGAGCTGGGCGGCGAGGTGGCGGTGGTCGCTGCTGCCGAACCTGCGACCGCGGCAGCGCAGACGGCGCGCGCCCGTTACAAGGGCGAATTCCTGGGTAGGGAAGCCAATCCGCATGCCGACGTATTTGTCGATTGCCTGTTCGGCACCGGTATGACCCGGCCGCTCGGTAATGACCATGCGGCACTTCTCGATCGGCTTGCAACGAGCCACCAGCGGCGGATCGCCATCGACCTGCCGAGCGGGGTGGACAGCGATAGCGGGGCAGTGCTCAATGAGGGGCTACCCGAATACGACCTCACATTGGCGCTAGGCGCGTGGAAGCGAGCGCATTTCCTGATGCCTGCCTGTGCGGCGATGGGGGTAAAGAGGCTTGTTCCGATCGGACTGGCTCCGGGTGAAGGAAGTGCGCGTCTCATAACACGGCCGCAACTCGCTGCTCCCGCCATTGAAGCCCACAAATACAGCCGCGGGCTGCTCGGCGTGGTCGGCGGCGCGATGCCCGGCGCGGCCGTACTTGCGGCAAGGGCGGCGCAGCATGCCGGGGCAGGGTACGTCAAGCTGCTCGGCGCAGGCGGCGAAGTACCGGCCGATCTGGTCCACGATAGCCGTGCACTCGCGGACAGTCTCAGCGACAAGCGATTCAACGCCTTGGTGATTGGTCCCGGCCTCGGCCGCGATGGCTCAGCGCGGGAAGCGTTGGCGCTGACCCTTGCCGAACAGAAGCCAACGGTCGTCGATGCCGACGCGCTGATGCTGCTTGCGCCGCGCATGCTGGCGGAACATGTTGCCCCGCTCATCCTCACCCCCCATGAAGGCGAGCTGAAGGCGCTCGAACACACGTTCGGCTGCGCGGGTGGAGGGAGCAAGGTCGAGCGCGCCCTGGCGCTGGCAATGGCCGCGCGCGCGGTCGTCGTGGCCAAGGGGCCGGATACGGTGGTCGCCGATCCGGATGGCCGCCTGACCTTCGCAACCAAAGCGAGCAGCTGGCTCTCTACGGCTGGCACAGGCGATGTGCTCACCGGTACAATTGCCAGCCGCTTGGCCACAGGGGCCGATCCATTCGACGCTGCCTGTCACGGCGTCTGGCTCCACGGTGAAGCTGCACGCCTCGCGGGTGCCGCTTTCACTACGAGCGAGCTTGCCGCGGCGATCAAGCAGGCTTACGCGGCCTGCCTGTGAGCGAACCATTCGAAGAAACCATCCGCATTGCCGCCAAATGCGACGGCATTACCGCATCGGGCCGCTTTGCGTGGGGCGTGGCTCCAGGCGATTTGCTGCGCGAGGATGGCAGTCTTGAATGGGGGCCGCATCATGTCGAGCCGCCGTGCCGCCATTTCGGCCGCTGCGGCGGGTGCCAGCTGCAGCAGCTCGATGAGCAGACGCTGGAGGAGTTCGTGTCGAGCCGGGTGACCAATGCCTCGGCCTCGCAGGAGCTCGGCGCGGAACGTATCGCCCCGCCGCATCTCTCACCGCCGGGCGCGAGACGCCGCGTGTCGCTGCGCGCCGAAAGCTCGCAGGGGCGGGTGGTGATCGGCTACCGCGAGGCGAAGTCGCATCGGCTGGTCGAGCTCAGCGAATGCCCGGTGATGCTGCCCGAGTTCGTGGCCCTGCTGGGGCCGCTGCGCAAACTGCTGATCGCGCTGGGCAGCGGCGCTAAGGGAACAAGGGGCGGGCAGGGTAATGGCAGACACACCCACGCCAAGCTTGCCGCCGATGTCGAAATGACGATGGCCGACCAGGGCATCGATCTTGCCATCAAGGGCGTGACAGTCGAAGGCCTCGCCGCCACCGAGGCACTCACTGACTTTGCCCGCGCGCATAGTCTTGCGCGGCTGGTTCTCGATCAGGGCTATGGACCCGAGGCGGTGTGGGAGCCGGAGCCGGTGACCATTGCGCTCTCAGGCATTTCAGTGCCGTTCCCGCCGGGCAGCTTTCTCCAGGCGACGCTCGACGGCGAGGAGGCCTTGGTCGGTGCGGCCTGCGATTGGCTGGCCGGGGCGGGGGCGGTGGCAGACCTGTTCTCCGGCCTTGGCACGTTCGCCTTTGCGTTGGCGCGCCAAGGCAGCAAGGTCCTTGCCGCCGAAGCCGCGCGCGAGGCGCATCTGGCCTGCAAGGCCGCAGCGGCACGCGCCGGGCTGCCGGTCCACCCCCTCCACCGCGACCTGTTCCGCAGCCCGCTGCTGGCGGAAGAACTGAACCGCTTCGCCGCAGTGGTGCTAGATCCGCCCCGCGCCGGCGCGCGCGAACAGGTTGAACGCATCGCCGACAGTACGGTGGGGACGGTGGTCTACATCAGCTGCAACCCTTCAAGCTGGGCGCGCGACGCGCGGGTGCTGGTCGAGGCGGGCTACCGGCTCAAGGAAGTCCGCCCGGTCGGCCAGTTCCGCTGGTCTACCCATGTGGAACTGGCGAGCCTGTTCGTGCGGGGAGACGCGCAATGAAATTTTTTGTCGTGACCATGACCCACCCCGATGGCCCCGGTTGGGGCGAACATGTGCTGCCGCATGTCGAATACCTCAACGGTCTCATCACGGCCGGCAAGCTGCGCGCTTCGGGGCCGGTGGTGGGTGGCGCGCTGCGGGCTGGGTTGCTGTTGTTCACCGTTGATGGCCGCGAGGAGCTCGACGCACTGATCGCCGCCGATCCGTTTGCGATCGAAGGTCTGATCGAGGAACTGACCGTCACCGAATGGAACCCTATGTTCGGTGCGTTTGCGGGTGAAGCGGCGGTTCACACAGCCCGCTAGACGTTTAGCTGCCGCCATTCGCCCGGCGCCAGCCCTTCAACGGTCCAGTCCCCCACCGCCCAGCGCACCAGCCGCAGCGTTGGATGCCCGACCGCGGCGGTCATGCGGCGGACCTGGCGGTTCTTGCCTTCACGGATCGTCAGGCGCAGCCAGCTGTCGGGCACGGTCTTGCGGAACCGCACCGGTGGATCGCGCGGCCACAGCGACTGTTCGGGGATGTGTTCGGCGAGGGCGGGGCGGGTCAGGCCGTCCTTGAGGCTCACCCCGCGCCGCAGAGCCTCGAGCGCTGCCGCGTCGGGCTCGCCTTCGACCTGCACCAGATAGGTCTTGGCGAGCTTGAACCGCGGTTCGGCAATCCGCGCCTGCAGCTTGCCGTCATCGGTCAGCAGCAGCAGTCCCTCGCTATCGGTATCGAGTCGCCCGGCGGGATAGACCTGCGGTACCTCGACAAAATCCGCCAGCGTCGGCTTGCCCGACCCGTCCGCGCTGAACTGGCACAGCACGCCGTAGGGTTTGTTGAACAGGATCAGGCGGGGCATGGCAGCATGCTATGACGAGGCGGTCCCCAAAAGCAAATGGGGCCGACGTTTCCGTCAGCCCCAAGCACACCTGCCATGTTTCCGGTCGATTTGGGCGATCGCCTTGCCCGGGTTTGCTTCCGCTGACTGCGCTCTCCCCTTGCGGTTCGTGCGTTGCCTGCCTTGGCTTGTCCGGTGGTTCCGTGAGGAACCGGCTTTCTTCGCCCGGATACCTTGCCGGTGTCCGGTCCCGTCAGGCGGTTGGTTCGGACCCGAAGGTCTTCTCCCTCCCACCTGGCGGTTCCGTGACTGACTGTTGCCTTGCCTTTCAAATCCGCTTCTAGAACCCTGCCGAGGCAGGGCTTCGTTGCGGGCCTTCAAGACCGCTGACATTCAGCCATACTGACTGCGTTGCCGCTCGCTGCATCTGCGGTTCGCCAGATTCAGACCGAAGTCATCCTGAGGCGTGTTTTCCAACACTGCTGCGGGCATCACTGCCAGATCGAACCTTACGTTTTCCCTTTCCGTTTCAGCTGTTTCCAGCCTCATCTTCAAGTGCGGTGTCACCGTCTCGATGACTTGAAGCTGCGCCCCAAACCCGAGTCGCGCAAGCAAAATGTCGTGGGTTTATCCACAGATCGGACGAAACGTCGTGGACAAGTCTGGGGACGGCATTGCGTCCGTTT
>JBJTMA010000184.1:0-4060 GCA_046063295.1 Novosphingobium sp. | reverse complement strand
ACGACATCGAGTTCAAACTCGAGGCCCTTGGCTTCCTCGACGGTGATCACGCCTTCCTTGCCGACCTTTTCCATCGCTTCGGCGATCTTCTCACCGACTTCCTTGTCGCCATTGGCCGAGATGATCCCGACCTGGGCGATTTCGGCGGAACCGGCGACCGGGGTCGAACGCGCCTTGAGGTTTTCGACCACGGCGAGAACCGCGGTGTCGATCCCGCGCTTCAGATCCATCGGGTTGGTCCCGGCGGCAACCGACTTCATGCCTTCACGCACAATCGCCTGGGCGAGCACGGTGGCGGTGGTGGTGCCGTCACCCGCGGCGTCGTTGGCCTTCGAGGCCACTTCGCGCAGCATCTGCGCGCCCATGTTCTGGAACTTGTCCTTGAGCTCGATTTCCTTGGCGACGGTGACGCCGTCCTTGGTGATGCGCGGCGCGCCGAAGCTCTTGTCGATGACGACATTGCGGCCCTTGGGACCGAGTGTGACCTTCACCGCGTTGGCGAGGATGTCGACGCCTTCGAGAATGCGTTCCCGCGCGTCGCGACCGAATTTTACGTCCTTGGCAGCCATGTTGCTAACCTTTCAGAATGAGTGTGTTGGTGTGCGTGGACCACCTGGACCACGGTCCAGGCGAAGAAAAACTGCGTCCTCAGCCGATGATGCCGAGGATATCGCTTTCCTTCATGATCAGCAGGTCTTCGCCGTCGAGTTTGACCTCGGTGCCCGACCACTTGCCGAACAGCACGCGGTCACCCGCCTTGACGTCGAGCGGGGTAACCTTGCCGTCTTCGGCCTTGCTGCCGGCGCCCACGGCGACGACTTCGCCTTCGGCAGGCTTTTCCTTGGCGCTGTCGGGGATGATGATCCCGCCAGCGGTCTTTTCTTCAGCTTCGACGCGGCGAACGAGCACGCGGTCGTGCAACGGACGGAATGACATGGATAGTGTCCCTCTCTTCCAGGTAAACGATGAGATTGGCACTCCCCGCTAGAGAGTGCCAGCGGGGCGCATATGGGTGCGGCGCGGGGGCAGGTCAAGCGGACTCGCCTCAAAAAAATTGGCGAGCGGTTGGCTCGGTCAGACGGGCAGCAAACCGAGCCGCGCGCGCGCCTGCCACCGGTGCATGAGGAGGATGGACACCACTACCAGTCCGATGGCGAGGCCAAGCCAGACTCCCATCCCGGCAAGCGGGGTGAACAGGCCCAGCGCGGCCGAAGCGCTAAAACCGAACAGCCAGTACCCGGTTAAGGCGAGCACCATCGGCACGCGGGTGTCCTGCAGCCCGCGCAGCGCCCCGGCGAGCACCGCCTGCGCCCCGTCGAACAGCTGAAACGCGGCGGCAATCGCAAGGAACTGCACCGCAAAGCCAACCATCGCCGCATTCTCTGGAGCGGCGGGATCGACGTAGAGCCTGAGCACCAGCCGCGGCGCAAGGATCATGAGCGCGGCGGGCAGAGCCATGTAGCCGAGCGCAAGGGTCAGCGCGGCACGGCCGGCCCGCGCGATCGCGGCATTATCGCGCGCGCCGAAGTGATACCCGACCCGGATGGTAACCGCCTGGCCGATGCCGAACGGGATCTGGAAGGCGAGCGCGGCGACTTGCAGCGCGACCGTGTGGCCGGCCAGTTGCGCCTCGCCGATCAATCCCATCAGGAAGGCCGCGCTGGAAAACAGTCCGCCTTCGGCAATGATGATGGCCATGATCGGCAGTCCGATCCGCAGCACGTCGGCAAAGCGCGCCCAATCGCTGCGCCACCACCGGCCGAAAATCCGGTAGCGTCGCAGCCGCCGATCGGTGAACACGATCCACAGATAGGCACCCAGCGTGGCGCAGGCCGTAAGCACGCTCGCCACCGCCGATCCTTGCAAGCCCATTGCCGGCGCGCCGAGGTGGCCGAACACGAAAGCGTAATTGCCCACCCCATTGACCAGCACCGCAAGAAACGTGACCAGCGTTGCAAAGCCCGGCCGGCCCAGCGCCGAGACGAACGAGCGGAACAGGAAGGTCGCGATGTTGGGCAGCGCCGCCCACATCAGGATGTTGAGAAACTGACCGGCCAGCCGCGTCAGCTCGGGATCCTGCCCGGTCGCGTGCATGATTGCGGGGCCGGCCAGGCACACCGCCGTCACCCACAGGCTGGCGATCACGGTCAGCCACAGGCCCATCCGCATCGTGCGCCGCACTTCGCGCACCGCGTGGCGCTTGCGCCCCAGTTCGGCCGAGATCAGCGGAGCTACCGCCCCGACGAGACCGGTTGTCGACCACATCAGCAGGCCGAAAATGGTCACCCCGAGCGAGCTGGCCGCGAGCGTCTGCGTGCCCAGCCGCGCAACGAAAATCACGTCGAGCGCATAGACCAGCATCTGCAACAGGTTGGCAGCCGCAAGCGGCGCCGCCAGCAGCAGCGTGGCGCGCAGTTCGCCGCGCCAAAGTTCGGAAGGGGTCAGTTCCTTCATAAAGCCGGCCCGGATAGGGGCTGGCGGGCGGAGCGGAAAGGCTTGCCGCGCCCGGGCGCGAACTTTGCCTTTCGCTTGCGGCAAGCTTGCCACAGCATGGGCGGGGAATTGATCCAGCGCATTGACGGGCCGAATCGGCTCGGCCTAACGTTCGGCAAGTTCAACAGGAGGACGATGGCGATGGTTCGGTTCGGTGGGGTTGCGGCATGCGTACTGGTCCTGGCCCTGGCGGGCTGCGGCAGTTCCTCGAAGGAGGCCGCGAGCCAGGATAGCGCAGCGCCGGCTCCCGCCAGCAGCGCGCCGGTCGCCAGCTCCGAAGATGGCACCAAGCCATCCGACGATGGCAACAAGCCGCCCGCCGCCTTTGCCCAGTGCATGTCGTGCCATTCGGTCAAACCCGGCCAGAACGGCATCGGCCCCAGCCTTGCGGGTGTTTTCGGCCGCAAGGCGGGCACCGGGGCTGGGTTCGAATACAGCCCCGCGCTCAAGGGTTCGGGCCTGACCTGGGACGAAGCGAGCCTCGACAAATGGCTGACCAATCCAATGGGAATGGTACCCGGCACCCGCATGACCTATGCCGGGCAGGGCGACGCGGCGAAGCGTCACGAACTGATCGAATATCTGAAGTCGCTCAAATGATCGTACCGGGCGCCCGCGCCGGTTGCGGTCAATCGACGTTGTAGGCGCTGCGCAGCACGAAGGCGCCGGCCCCCATCAGGCAGAGGAAGAAGACGAACAGTTCTCCGTCCTCATAGGCCAGAAAGAATCCGATCATTCCGATCCCAAACAGGGCGTAACCGATCCAGGGCATCAGCCGCGTGTCGCGAAGCAGCGAATATGGCGCAAAGGCCTGCTCGCCGCCGTCGCGCTCGCGCAGTGCCCTGGCGATTTCCCCGCGCCAGTTGTTCATGGCCCAGGCAAAGCGGACCTCGTTGACGGCATCCTTGAACAGGAAGGCCAGGCACGGAACGAAATAGACCGCGGTCGGCATCATTCCGTAAAGGGCGAATTCGTCGACCATCCGCAGGCCGAGCATGCCGACCAGTACCGCTGGGATCAGCATGTACCAGACGCTGCCCTCAAGGCTGCCGAACAGTTCGTCGACCTTGGCCTGCGCGGCCTGGTGCAGAGCCTGACCTTCGGCCTCGTCAAGCCTGAAGAGGTTGCCCTGGGTATCGGTAAAGCGCCAGCCGTTGATCCCGCGCCGGATCCAGCCTTCGATGCCGCGCTCATAAGTCTGGCGCAGTTGCCCAAGTCCGGCGGCATGTTCGCGTGCATTGGCCATGGCCGATGCCTAGCAGCCAATCCTGACCAAAAAGAAAAAGGCCTGACCAAAAAGAAAAGGGCAGAGCCTTGCGGCCCCGCCCGATCCTGTTTCGCGTGTGTGCGAAGCTTACTTGACTTCGACGGTACCACCGGCAGCGGTGATCTTCGCCTTGATCTCTTCGGCTTCGGCCTTGTTCACGCCTTCCTTGATCGCCTTCGGAGCGGCTTCGACCAGCGCCTTGGCTTCGGTGAGGCCCAGGTTGGTGATCGCGCGCACTTCCTTGATGACGGCGATCTTGTTGCCGCCGTCGCCGGTCAGGATGACGTCGAATTCGGTCTT
>JBJTMA010000183.1:0-22913 GCA_046063295.1 Novosphingobium sp. | reverse complement strand
CCGGAGGCGGAACGTAGATGCAGCTTGCGGTGGCACCAGTGGCCGCCTTGGCCTCGGCCACGCTATCGAACTGCGGCAGCCCGATGTGCTCTGTGCCGCCTTTGCCGGGGGTCACGCCCGCAACCATCTGCGTGCCGTAATCGAGCGCCGCCTGGGTATGGAAAGACCCGGTCGCGCCGGTCATCCCCTGGGTGATGACCTTGGTATTCTTGTTGATGAGGATGGACATTGCGGTCTCCTTAGAATGCAGCGCCAACGAGCCGCACGTTGGGCTGCTCGGACGTCTTGTCGGTAAATATCTGCAGACCGCGCCTGCCGGTCTTCGTATCAAGGACCCAAAGAACGCTTTCGGTTTGCTCGATCGGCTTTGCGCGAAGCATGGCGCCGAACGCGATGATCAGCTGGTTTTGATCGTATTGTGAAGCGAGCCTGGCCTTCACTTCGCAGATGCGCGCGACCCCGTCGCTATCTTTGGGGAAGCCAACTTCGACTGGCAATGTGCGGTGGTGGAACCCTGCACCGTCGGTACTCGCAACCCAGTCGCTATCGGCTTCCTTGAACCTGCTTGTGTCCACGCCCTGCTTGCCAGCAGCCAAGACGCAAAAGGTCGCGCCTTCAGCGGTCGCTGCGATCAATTCTGGATTGGAATGATCTGCAGCTTGGGCCGAAGATGCGACGAGGCAGCCGGCAAGAAAGGCCAGGTGTTTAGCCAAGGCTCGGATCGATGCCCTTGCACGCCACAAGCAGTTCCTTCACCGCGTCGACGCTGACCTGCAGCCCGGCTTTGTCGGCTTCGTCGAGTTCGATCTCGATGACCTTTTCCACGCCGCCCGCGCCGATCTGCACCGGCACGCCGACATAAAGGCCGTCCTGGCCGTACTGACCGTCGACATAGGCGGCGCAGGGGAGGATGCGCTTCTGGTCATTGAGGTAGGCTTCAGCCATTGCGATGCCCGAAGCTGCCGGGGCGTAGAATGCCGAGCCGGTGCCGAGCAGCGCAACGATCTCGCCGCCGCCGCCGCGGGTGCGCTTGACGATCGCGTCGATCTTCTCCTGCGAGGAGAGGCCCATCTTGACCAGGTCAGGCACCGGGATGCCGTTGACGGTCGAATAGCGCACCACCGGCACCATCGTATCGCCATGGCCGCCGAGCACGAAGGTGTTCACGTCGCGCACCGAAACGTTGAATTCGTCGGCGATGAAATGGCTGAACCGCGCGCTGTCGAGCACGCCCGCCATGCCGACCACCATGTTGTGCGGCAGGCCCGAAAATTCGCGCAGCGCCCAGACCATCGCGTCGAGCGGGTTGGTGATGCAGATCACAAAGGCGTTCGGGGCGTTGTTCTTGATGCCCTCGCCGACCGCCTTCATCACCTTGAGGTTGATGCCGAGCAGGTCGTCGCGGCTCATCCCCGGCTTGCGGGCGACGCCGGCGGTGACGATGATCACGTCGGCCCCGGCGATGTCCTTGTAATCGTTCGAACCGGTGATCTTTGCATCGAACCCTTCAACCGGCCCGCACTGCGACAGGTCGAGCGCCTTGCCCTGCGGCACGCCTTCGACCACGTCGAACAGTACGATATCGCCGAGTTCCTTCTGCGCGGCGAGGTGAGCCAGGGTGCCGCCTATGTTGCCGGCGCCGATCAGCGCGATTTTCTTGCGAGCCATGGGAACTTCGATGTCCTTCCTCGAGCGCGGGATCGACAGTCTGGTCAGCTAGGCCCAAGAATCCCGCGAGGAACAAGGACCGCCCGGTGAACGGGACGGCCCTAGGACGGTAAAATGACGATTGCAAGGCAGGAAAGGTGCGTAAGCGTCACATATGATTGCGAATAGTTCGCATTAGCAATTGTTGCGACCATCTCTTCATTATTGCGAGCGGAGCGAAGCAATCCAGGGCGGCACTGCGTGACTCTGGATTGCTTCGTCACGCTCGCAATGACGAGGGGAGTTGAGCTGGTTACCGCGCCAACCGGCGCGCCACACCCCGTGCACGCCGCGCATCGAGGGCGCGGCAAATCTCCAGCCAACGGTCGCGTTCAGTAAGGTCGCCCGCCAGCTCTGCCGCCAGCGCGCGCTCGCCCGCGTCTTCGGCAGCACGCAGGCCGTGCTCGGCGAAGTGCATCAGGGCATTGCGCAGCACCAGGTCGCGGTGCGGCGCGTCGCCGTTGTCGTTGGCAGGGGCGCGTCCGGTCCGGGCCAGCATTGCACGCGTCATGGTGACAGGCGCGATTGCGGGACGGGCGGCAGCGTAGCGGATGGTCATTCGGGGGGCCTGCGACTTGTTATCGTTGACCCGGCAATACAACAGCGGCGCTAAGTCTTTGTTGGCCGCTATGGTTTCCAGCGATTTACCAATCCGGCTTCACCCGCCCGGTTGCTTGATCCATTGGCCGGAACCTTCGTATTCGGGCTTCACGCCATGCGATCCGGGCAGCGCTTCACCGCTGTACTGCTTGTCACCGCCGCGGTTCTGGACCTCTGCCGAATAGCGCGGCGCGGGGCCGGGGGCCGCCGGCGCGCCCTGGCCTTCTCCCCCGGGACCGGCGGGCACCGGACCCTGCGCGGTCTTGAACCCGCCGTCATAGGCGCGCTGCAGCGCCAGCGGATCGAGCACCGGATCGGGCAGCTTGTCGGCCTTGGCATCGCGCGGATGCGGCGCGGCCAGCGGTTCTCCGCCGGCATAGGCGAAGCGGAAGGTTGCAGCATCGCCGGCGCGGCCCATCATGCCGTAGAATCGGTGCGCGCCGATGCTGGTGATGAAGTGCAGGCTGGGCGCCCAATAGGGATGGACGGCATTGGTGTGGTAATGCGTGGCCAGCCCGACGCTGCTTTCGACATAGCCAGACAAGGCCTGCTCGGCGACATTGCGGGCGCGCTGCCAGAAGAACCTGCTCGGCACCCGCGCCAGGCTGCCATCGCAGGTAAAGCTGAACTGGCACCCGGTCGACCGCTCGCTGCCCTGGTAGACAACGCCGCACACAGTGTTCGGGAAAGCCGGGTGGGCAACGCGATTGAGCACCACCTGCGCCACCGCGCGCTGACCCTGGTCGGGCTCGCTGGCGGCCTCGTAATAGACGGCGGCGGTCAGGCATTCGACCGCGCGGCTGCGGTCCACGCCCGAATTGTCGATCCGCATCGCCCGCGCGATCGGGCCATTGGCCAGCCCAATGCCGACAAGGTCGATCCCGTCGCTGCTCGTCGCATCGGCTCCGGGCAGCGGGGTCGGCGCAATGTAGTAATAGGCCGATCCGGGAAAGCTCGCCCCGACCTGTTCGAACGGCATCGGATCGACAGTGAAGCCCGTGTCCCCAGCATTGCCGATCCCCAGCGCCTTCCACGGCGCGGGGCTGGCGAGCGCGGGAACCGCCACCGCCGCGGCAAGGATCAGCAGCAACCGGCGCCCGCGATGCCGCCGCGCCCGCCGCTCGCCCAGCGTCGGCACGCGCGCACGGCGCAGCCGCGCCGCGAAATCGCGCGGGCGGGGTTCATAAGGCAAGGTCGGCAAAAGCTTCATTCGGTCCTTCGCTGTTACGCGCCTTGGCGCGTAGACCCGGGCGGTCCGCCTCCGCCAGCGACGAAACTTGGCCGTGCCGCAGCGGGACATGCCCGCGCATAGTGGTTACCGGTTAAGATTGGCCCAACTTGCGCCTGCGCGCAGACAGGCGTAGAGGCGCTGGCGTGTCATGGGTGCCGGCAGCAATGCCGGCTAAGAGGGAAGGGGGTTCAAGTCCCCCGCTGCCCCCGCAACTGTGACCGGGGAGTGGGGTTCCATTACGCCACTGGTCCGATCCTTGAACAGAGGAGGACCGGGAAGGCGGAACATCGCGACGATCCGGGAGCCAGGAAACCTGCCCAAGACCGTCGTTCCGCAGCCGGGCGGGGTATACCGGTATGCAGCGTGGACGCGGGCAATGGTGCCCGCTCCTCCGCCTTGAACGGCATCGTTCGAGAGTGGAGGAAAAATGCGCGCGAAATATTTGTTCTTGCTTGGATGTTCGCTGATCTCTTCGGCCCCCGCATGGGCGCAGGGAGCGAAGCCTACGGTTTCCACGGGTGTGACAATCTGTACGCCAGAAGGCGATGACTGCGGCATTGCTGATGGGGAGCGCACGCTTCCCGACGATGAAATTACCGTCACCGCAACCGGCCTGTGGGATCGCCGGGACAGAGTTGGCAATTCGGTGTCGGTTTTGACCGTCGATGACCTGGCTTCAGTCCAAGGCCCCGACCTGACCCGCTCGCTCGGACGCTTGCCCGGGGTCAGCTTCGCGCGCAGTGGCGGGCTTGGCAGCCAGACCAGCCTGTTCGTGCGCGGCGCCAATTCCGAACAGCTGCTGGTGACGATCGACGGTATCCGGGTGGAAGATACCGCCGCACCTTCGGGCGGCTTCGATCTCGGCACGCTGATGACCGGCGGCATCGGCCGCGTCGAACTGCTCCGCGGGTCGAACAGCCTTGCCTGGGGTTCCGACGCGATCGGCGGGGTGCTGGCGCTGACCACCGACACCAATAGGGGTGAGCGCGCCAGCATCGAAGCCGGTTCGCACGGTACGGTCGATGCAAATGCGGGCCTCGGTCTTTCGGGCAACGCGTACGACTTTGCACTGAACGGCGGGTACCTCCACTCGGACGGCATTTCGGCCTTTGCCGGAGGGACCGAAGCCGATCCATTCCGACAGTGGCATGTGAACGGACGCGGCGCTCTGCATCTCAGCGACAGCCTGAGCCTGGTTGCAGCCGGGCGCTATGCCGACAGCAAGGTGGATTTCGATGGCTACCCACCGCCGACCTACAGCATCTTTGCCGATACCCCCGAATACCAGATCACCAGGCAGGGTTCGGGCCGGGTGGGCTTCGAATACGATGGCAGCGGCCTGCAGCTGGGCGGCGGGGTTGCCTATTCCGACACGCGGCGGGCCTATTACGACCCGACTTACGGTTCGGCACCCAACTTCAACACCGCCGGGCGTTCGGTTCACGCCAACTTCACCGGGCGGGTCGACCTGGCGCAGGCCTGGACCGTCGACTTTGGCGCCGATGGGGACTGGTCGCGCTATTCAACCACTTTCGATCCGCGCCAGAGCGCATCGATCGTCGGTGCGCATGCCCTGATCGGATACCACGGCGACCGGCTTGACCTGACCGGCGGGGCGCGGATCGATCATCACGACCGCTTCGGCGATCACACCACGCTGGGCGCAAATGCCAGCTTCCGTCTGGGCGGAAACTGGCGCCTGCGGGGATCCTGGGGCCAGGGCTTCAAGGCCCCGACGCTCAGCCAGCTTTACGGGTTTGGCGCCAATCCGCTGCTCAAGCCCGAAACCAGCGAAGCGTTCGACGCGGGCATCGAATATGGCAGCGGACGGGGGAGCGGGCATTTCACCGCAACCTGGTTCCACCGGAACAGTTCGAACCTGATCGATTACGTGTTCCCGAGCGGCTATTTCAACGTGAGCCGGGCCAGCGCCGAAGGGATCGAACTTGTCGGCGACGCACCGGTGACTGAGCGGCTGCGCGCGCAGGTGTCCTACACCTACCTCGATGCCAAGGACCGCAATGCCGGGACCAAGCTTGCCCGCCGGCCTAGCCAGATGGCCAGCATTTCGCTCGATTGGCGCACCCCGCTCAGCAACCTGGCGCTGGGCGCGGACCTGCGGCTGGTGGGCGACAGTTTCGACGACCGGTTCAACTCAACCTCGCTTGACGGTTATGGGCTCCTGACCCTGCGCGCCAGCATGCCGGTTGGTGATCACATCGAGCTGTATGGCCGGGTCGAGAACGTGACCGACACCCAGTACCAGACCGTTGCCGGATATGGCACCTATGGCCGCTCGGCATACGGCGGAGTGCGGGTGCGGTGGTGATCCGCTGCGCGCCGCTTCTCGCACTGGCGTTGGCGGGTTGCACCGCCGCCCCGGCGCGCGAGGCGGCGCCGCACGGCATCGTCAGCCTCAATCCCTGCACCGATGCGATCCTTGCCGAGGTTGCCGATCCCGGCCAGATCGCCGGTCTGTCGAGCTACAGCAGCGATCCGGCCTCGTCTTCGATGGACGTCACCGTGGCGCGGCGCTTTCCGGCGCTCAGTGGGAGCGTTGAGGAAGTTGCGGCGCTGCGGCCTGCGCTGGTGATCGGGAGCACCTTTACCCCGCCAGCGACCCGCGCTGCGTTTGACCGCATGGGGCTGCGCTTTGCCGCCTTCGGCTCGCCGGTCACGGTAGCCGAGAACGAGGCGCAGGTGTGCGAGATCGCAGCCCTGGCCGGGCATCCCGAACGGGGCGCGGCGCTCAATGCCCGGATCGAAGATGCGCTCGCCGCCGCCAAGGTGCACGGGGCGCCGGTGCCCGCGCTGGTCTGGGAGTCCGGGGGAATGGTCCCGGGCGATGGCACCCTGATCGCCGAACTGCTGGCACGCGCGGGCTTCAGCAACGCCGCGGCATTGCGCGGGCTCAACCAGTCCGACCTGCTGCCGCTCGAACAGGTGCTTGCCGCGCCGCCGCGAGTGATCCTCACCGCGGGCAATCCCAATTCGAACGAGGACCGGCTTCTGGCACACCCCGCACTCGGCGCGCTGCGCGGCACAGTGCGCGCACGGTTGGACCCGTCGCTGTTGTGGTGCGGCGGACCCAGCATCCCGCGCACCATGTCGCGACTGGCAGAGGTGCGGCGCAGCTTATGACGCGGCCCATTGCCTTGCTCTTGCTCGCACTGGCGATTGCCTTTCCGCTCTCGCTGCTTGCCGGGCGGGTGTGGATCGATCCTTTCACCAGCCCGGTGCCCAATGCCGGGATTATCCTGACCGAGCTACGCCTGCCGCGCGCGGTGCTCGCGCTGGTGATCGGCGGCGGGCTGGGCGCAGCGGGGGCGGCGATGCAGGGTTACCTGCGCAACCCGCTGGCCGATCCGGGCCTGTTCGGGATCGCCCCAGGTGCGGCGCTGGGCGCGGTGCTCAGCTTCTGGACCGGCCTCGCCGGCACGCCGTGGCTGCTTCCGCTGTTCGCGCTGATCGGCGCGGGTAGCGCGATGGCGCTGCTCGGCCTGATCGCCGGACGAGGCGGTTCGGCGCTGCTGTTCACGCTGGCCGGGATGATGATCGCCAGCCTTGCCGGCGCGCTGATGAGCCTCGCGATCAGCCTTTCCCCCACACCTTTCGCGCTGAGCGAGATCGTGACCTGGCTGATGGGTGCGCTCAGCGACCGGAGCTGGGACGACGTGGTGATCGCCGCACCGCTGACGGCTGTGGGGATCGCGCTGCTGCTGATCGCCAGGCGCTCGCTTGACGCGCTGACGCTGGGGGAGGCAACTGCGCGTTCGCTCGGCGTGGACCCCAAGCGCCTCAACTGGCTGCTGATCGGCGGGGTTGGGCTCACCGTGGGCGCGAGCGTCGCCGCGGCGGGGATCATCGGTTTTGTTGGGTTGATGGTGCCGCATTTCGTCCGCCGCTTCACCGATGGCCGTCCTTCGCAGCTGATCGTGCCGAGCGCTCTTGCCGGAGGGCTGCTGGTGCTGGTTGCCGATTGCCTGTGCCGTGTTCTGCCGCTGCAAAGCGAGCTGCGCCTAGGTATTGCGCTATCGCTGCTCGGCGCGCCGTTCTTCCTTGCGCTGCTGCTCCGGCTGCGGCGGGAGATCGTGTGATGCTGGCGGCGCGTGATCTTAGCCTGTCAGGGCGGTTGTCGCAGGTCAGCGCCGTGCTCCGGCCCGGCGAAATTACCGCGATCGTCGGCCCGAACGGCGCGGGGAAAAGCTCGCTGCTGGGCTGCCTTGCCGGATTGACCGTACCGGACAGCGGGACTGTGGAGCTTGGCGGGACATCGCTCCATCGCCTCGCCGCCCGTCAGCGCGCGCAGAGTGTCGGTTTCCTGCCGCAGTCACCGGAACTGGCCTGGGACATATCGGTCGAAACCCTGGTGATGCTGGGCCGGCTGCCCTGGCGGAGCGGCGGCGCAGAAGATCGACGCGCCGCCGAGGCCGCGCTTGAGACGATGGAGCTTGCCGATTTGCGGCTGCGCCCGGTCTCGCGCCTGTCGGGCGGGGAACGCGCCCGGGCCTTGATGGCGCGGGTGCTGGCGGGAGAGCCGCGCTGGATCCTCGCAGATGAACCGCTCGCCAATCTCGACCTGGCGCATCAGCAGGACCTGCTGCGCGCGCTGCGTGCCCAGGCGGTGCAAGGCGTAGGGGTGGTGCTGGTGATGCACGGGCTGGCCGAAGCGATGAACCACGCCGACCGCGTGCTGGTGCTGGATCGCGGCGCGCTCGTTGCCGACGGCGCGCCCGAAGCGGTTCTCGGCGCGGATACGATCCGCCGCGTCTGGGGGATCGAGGCGCGCTGGCTGGGCGAACCCGGCCAGCGCGCACTCGCAATTTAGCCTACTTCTGTCCGCGCGCCTTGAGCATCGGTTCGATGCTGGGATCGCGGCCGGTGAAGTTGCGGTACATCACCGCGTAGTCCTGGCTGTGGCCCTGGCTCAGCACCATGTCGCGGAAGCGCTGGCCGTTGGCGCGGGTCATTCCGCCGTTGGCCTGGAACCAGGCGAAGGCATCGTGATCGAGCATCTCAGTCCAGGTGTAGGCATAGTAGCCAGCGGCGTAGCCGTTGGCCCACACGTGGCGGAAGTAGCTCGAGCGGTAACGGGTCGGCACGTCGGTCACATCGAGCCCGTCGGCGGCCAGTTCCTTCATCGACTTGGCTTCGAAGCCGTCAACGTCCTGCAGCCCGGCATCGGGCGAAAGCGCGTGCCACTTGAGATCGAGCAGGGCCGCGGTGACAACCTCGCCCAAGGCATAGCCCTGGTTGAACTTGCTGGCCTTTTCGATCTTGGCGACCAATGCCGCGGGCATCGGGGCGCCGGTCTTGTAGTGCTTGGCGAAGTTGGCCAGCACCTTGGGATCGGTCATCCAGTTCTCGTTGAACTGGCTGGGGAATTCCACGAAGTCACGCGCGGTGTTGGTCCCCGCGATCGAGGGATAGCGCTGGTTCGAGAACATGCCGTGCAGCGCGTGCCCGAATTCGTGGAACATCGTGTTGGCGTCGTCCCAGGTGATGAGCGCGGGCTGGCCGGCGGCGGGCTTGGTGAAGTTCTCGACATTGAAGACCACCGGCTTGTAGCCGAGCAGCGTCGACTGATCGACGAAGGTCGACATCCACGCCCCGCCGGACTTGTTGTCGCGCTTCCACGGGTCGAAGTAGAACAGTGCAAGCTCGCTGCCGTCGGCGTCGTAGACCTGGTAGACGGTGACGTCTTCCTGGTAGACGGGGATGTCGGTGCGCTTCTTGAAGGTCAGCCCGTAGAGCTGGTTGGCAGCGTAGAACACGCCGTTTTCAAGCACGTTGTGGATCTCAAGGTACGGCTTAACCTCGCTCTCGTCGATGTTGTAGCGCTGCTTCTTGAGCTTGCCGGCGTAGTAATCCCAGTCCGCCGGGGTAACGGTGAACTTGCCGCCTTCAGCCTTGATCAGCTTGTTGAGATCGGCCGCGTCCCTGCGCTGGGCATTGCCGATCGCGGGGAGCATCTGGCTGATGAGGCCGATCGCGTTGGCCGGGGTCTTGGCCATCTGGTCGTACAGCGTGAAGCTGGCATAGTCGGGGAAGCCGAGCAGCTTGGCCTTCTGCGCACGCAGCGAGGCGATCTTCTGGACAAGGCCGCGAGTGTCGTTGGCATCGCCGCGTTCGCTGCGGTTCCAGCTCTTCTCGAACAGCGCCTGGCGGGTTGCCCGGTCGGTGAGCGAGGCGAGGGCAGGCTGCTGCGTGGTGTTCTGCAGCGCGATCACATAGTTGCCCGCGGGCAGCCCGCGATCGGCGGCTGCCTTGGCTGCGGCGGCAATGTCACCTTCGCTGAGGCCTGCAAGCTTCTTCTTGTCGGTTACCACCAGGGCGCCGTCCTTGGTGCCCTTGGTCAACCGCTGCGAGAAATCGGTCGACAGCGTGGAAAGCTGGCCGTTGATCCCCTTCAGGGTTTCCTTGTCGGCATCGCTCAGGTTGGCGCCATTGTGGACCATGTTGTCATAGGTCAGGGTCAGAACCTGAAGCTGGTCGGGCTCAAGGTTTAGGCTGGCGCGATTGTCGTACAGCGTCTTGATCCGGGCAAACAGCTTGGGGTTGAGCACGATCGCGTCGCGCATCGCAGCAAGCTTGGGCGCGGTGGCGGTATCGACCGCGTCAAGCGTGTCGTTGGTGTTGGCTGAAGTGAGCGCGCTGAACACCGAATAGACGCGGGTCAGCATCTGGCCCGACTTTTCCATCGCCACGATGGTGTTTTCAAACGTCGGCGCTTCGGGGTTGTTGGCAATCGCGTCGACTTCGGCGAGCTGGATCGCGATGCCCTGCTCGATCGCCGGCTGGTAGTCGCTGTCCTTGATCTTGGTGAAATCGGGCGCGTGGAACGGCAGGGTCGATTCCTGCGCGAAAACGCCGGTGCCTTGCGGAATGACCGGGGCGTAGGCGACCGGAGTGGCGGTGGCAACCGGAGTGGCCGCAGTCTGGCTGTCAGCCGCAGCGCAGCCGGCCAGGGCCAGCGCCGCGATTGAAACGAGGGGGAGTGCACGCATGGGGGGAGGTCCTCTAAAAGAATTCAGGGGGCAACGTTGCCGCTGCCCCCTGAGTATCGTCTGAACGGTTCGGTTACCAGATGCGCACGCGCTGTTCGGGCGCGACGTACATCTTGTCGCCTGGCTGGATGTTCCAGGCGGTGTACCACGCATCGAGATCGCGCAGCGGAACGATCGTGCGGAAGCGCGCCGGGCTGTGCGGATCGGTGGTGACCTGGTTGCGCAGCGCGTCTTCGCGCGCCTTGGCCCGCCACACCTGCGCATAGGCGAGGAAGAAGCGCTGGTCGCCGGTCAGGCCGTCGATCACCGGGGCTTCCTTGCCGCCCAGCGCCGCGTGATAGGCGTCGTATGCAATGTTGAGCCCGGCGAGGTCGGCAATGTTCTCACCCATCGTCAGCTCGGGATTGATGTGCGCTCCGGGAACGACTTCGAACGCGGCGTACTGCGCCCCGAACTTCTTTGCCTCGGCGTTGAAGCGCGCGGCGTCTTCGGCGGTCCACCAGTCACGCACCGCGCCGGTGGAATCGATCTTGCGGCCCTGGTCATCGAATCCGTGGCTGATTTCGTGGCCGATCACCACGCCGATCGCGCCATAGTTGACCGCCATGTCGGCGTTGGGATCGAAGAACGGCGGCTGCAGGATCCCGGCGGGGAAGACAATCTTGTTTTCCAGCCCGCCGTTGTACGCGTTGACCGTCTGCGGGGTCATCCCCCACAGCTTGCGGTCAACCGGCTTGCCGAGGAAGCTCATCTGATATTCGGCGTTGAAGCGGTTGGCGCTGGCGACCGAACCGTAAAGGTCCTTGGCGTCGGCCTTGACCCCGTCGTAATTGCGCCAGGTGTCGGGATAGCCGACCATCACTTCCATGCGCGACAGCTTTTCGAGCGCGGCTTCCTTGGTCGCCGGGCTCATCCACGAGTTGTTCTTGATCCGCCCCGCCATGGCAACCTTCAGGTTGGCAACCAGGGTGTCCATCTTGACCTTGGCGACGGGGGGAAAGTGCTCGGCCACATAGGCCTGGCCGACCAGCTCGCCGAGCTGGCCATTGACCAGGTCAACCGCGCGCTTCCACCGCGGGCGGTTCTGGGTCACCCCAGAAAGCACGCTGGTATAGGCAAAGCGGCTGTCGACCATTGCCTTGTTGAGGTAGGGGCTGGCCTGGTCGGCTACATGGAATTCTTCCCACAGCTTCAGCGTTTCGAGCGGGGTCGATCCATAAAGCTTGGCGATCGCGCGGATCGCGGTGTTCTCGTTGACGATGATGCGGTTCTGATCGGGAATATTGGCCCCGCCGAAGTACGCATCCCAATCAAGCCCGGGGGCATAGGCCTTGAGCTCGGTGGTCGAATAGGGGTTGTTGATCTTGTCGATCTGGCGGCTGGCGGCCGAATCCCAGCTGAGCGAGGCGATCTCGGTTTCAAAGGCGAGAATTTGGGCCGCGGCAGCCTGCGGGTTGGGCTTGCCCAGCGCACGCATCGTGCGCTCGACATAGGCATAATAGGCCGCGCGCTGCTTGGCGAACTGCGGGTTGAAGTAATAGTCCTTTTCGGGGAGGCCCAGCCCGCCCTGGGTCAGCCACAGGGTGTTTACATTGGGGTTGCTCGGATCGGCATATGGGCCAAAGCCGAACAGGCTGCTCCCGAAAGTGGCATAGGTGCTGCCCAGGTAGCGCGCGAACTGCGTCTTGTCGGAAATCGCTTCGATAACCGCGATGTCGCGCTTGAGCGGCGCAATCCCGACCCTTTCGACCTGCTTTTCATCCATGAAAGCGTTGTAGAGCGCGCCGTACTTGCTGCCCGGAGGGGCGCTGGTGATCAGCTTCTGCGCGTCGGACTGGACCGTTTCACGCAGATTGTAGAACGACCCGGTGCTGGGCCGGTCGGACGGGATTTCGGTCTTGTCCATCCACGAACCGGACGCATAGCGTTCGAAGTCGTCACCGGGCTTGGCGGTGGTGTCCCGCCCGGCAAGGTCGACACCGAAGCTGCCGATCTGCGCGCGGCCTTCGACGACGATTTCCTGCTTGTCCTGGGTCGCCGCAGTCTGGGCGATAACCGGCACCGAAGCGAGGATGGCAATCGCCGCACTGGCGATCATGAGGCGTGATTTCATGGCTTCGATTTCTCCCACTGTCTGACAGGCGCAAACCCGCGGCAAAACCGCGCGCGCAATGCTTAACGTGCCTTGCGCGCGCGGCCCCGGGAGTCAATGTCGTTCGCCGAAGGACGTGGGACGTTGGTGGATGGGGCATACATCGCCGCGCAAGCGCCCCGCCAACGAGCCGACCGCCAGCCCCGGCGGGACTGGCGGTCAAGATCGTCAATTCGCTGTTGGTGAAACCTACTTCGCTGCCGGTTTGGCGCAGCGCACTTCGGGATCCTTGTCGCACGGCACGGTATCGGCCAGCCACTTGGCGCGGGCCGCATCGGCATCGGCCTTCTGCTGCGCCAGCGCGGCCTCATAGGCGGCCTTGTTGGCAACATTCTGGTCGTTCTGCTGCTTCGCCTTGGCAGCCTGCTCGGCATTGAGGCGCGCGCGATCGGCTTCGGAGGTCTGGGTCGCGGCTGAAGCCGGATCGACCGGCGCCGCTGCGGCGGTCGGCGCGGGCTTGTGCTTGCGCTTGGCCCTGGCATCGGCGGGGACGGCAGCAAGTGAAAGTGCGAGCGAGGCGGCGGTAAGCGCAGCCAGCGCGTGACGAACGCGGTTCATGGGCAGGTCTCCTCTGTTAACCCCGGCAGCACCTTAGCGGCGATGCCGGGGAAGCGTAACCCCGTCCGGCAGCCCGATCAGGGGCGGTCGGCACCGTCGCTGGGCACATCCTGATTGATGACCTCCTGCGGTGGCGGAGGCGGAGGAGGCGGAGGAGGCGGTGGCGGTGGAGGTGGAGGTGGAGGTGGGGGTGGAGGTGGCGGTGGGGGTGGAGGTGGCGGAACCGGGGCCATTACCGTCGCTGGAGGCGGCGCCTGATATTGCTGGATCGGCTGAGGGGCTGGCGCCGGGGCCACCGGCACCGGTGGTGGCGCTGGTACGGGGGGCTGTTCGGACTGGATCCGGGTTACCGGCGTTTCGATCGGCTGCGGCTGCGGTCGCACTGGCCGCACGGGTATCGGCGGAGCGCCTGGCTCGGGCTCGATCTCGCGCCGCGGTCGTTCGCGGCGCGGCGCGGGCGGAACCGGCTGCGGTGCCGGCGGCGTATCTACGGCAGGCTGGGGTGGCGGTTGCGGCTGCCAGCCCGGCTGCGGCGCCGGCGCGGTGGGCGTTGTGGGCGCGGGCGCTGGCGCTGGCGCCGGGCGCGGCGGGCGCGGGCGCGGTGCGGGTTGGCTCGTTCCGCCATCGGTCGGGGTTACAACCGGATTTCCGGTCGGAGGAGGGGCGCCCTGGCCGCCGCGGCGGTGCCAGTCGTCATAGCGGCGGCGGGCCTCGTCGCGATCGCGGTGTTCTTCGCCCAGATGGCGCGGATTGTGCCGGTGCTGCCATTCGCGGTTGAACCTGTCCCAACCGGGTAGCTCGCGCCAGAACGGGTTCCAGCCGTAATTCCACCCGTCGTAGTAACCCAGGCTTGAATATCCGCCGATCCACGCGGTGGCGTCACCGCGATCCCAGCGGCGTTGGCGCAGCGAAGCGGCATAGAGCGCGCGGCCCCGCTCGCGCATGGCATAGGCGAGATCGCGTTCCCGGCTTGAGAGGGGATAGGGCGCGAGCTGTCCCTCGCTGTTGTAGGTTACGGCCAGGTCTCGACCGTCGAAGGCAAAGCTGTTGAAGGAATCGCGAACCAGGTATGGCGTGCTCTGCCGGGCAGCGAAGAAGTACTGCGCCACTCCGCTGCGGCCGGGTTCGACGATCAGCATCTCGCCGTCGCGGCTCAGCCAGGCCCAGCAGTCGATCCCATCGCAATCGAAGGTGAAATCGGGCGGGCTGTCGCCGAACGCCTGCGCCAGGCTGTCGGCCTGGTCGATCCAGTAATAATCGGCGGGATTGTAAGCCGGAACCGAAACCATGGGCGGCGGCACTGGCATCGGTGGCGGGGCGACCGGCGCAACCGCCAGCGGGATGGCGGGCTGTGGCGCGGCAACGGGCGTGACGATCACCGGGGGCGGAGCCACCTTGATCGTGGTGCACTTGGTGACCTTGCGGCCCTTTACCCTGGTGACAGTGCAAACCTTCTTTGTCTTCGAGGGTGCCTTGGCGGCAACTACCTTGCGCTTCTTGACCTTCTTGACTGTTGCCGCATCGGCCGCATTCCAGCCGGCCGGGATTGCGGGCACGGCAAGTGCCGCCAGCGGCAAGACCAGCGTCAGTCCCAGAATTCGCGATTTACTGCCCCGATACTTCGCCGCCATTACCGTTCGTTCCCCACTTGGCACGCGCTTCCCAGGAAGACGCTATGCCAAGCGGGCGCTTTCACGCAAGTGAACGGCGGATTGTCCGAACCAGCGTCAGCGGTCGCGGCCCTGTCGATCCTGGTATTCGCGCCATTCGCGCCACTGCTTGGCCAGCCGCGCATCGCGTGCCTGGACCTTGCGGGCTTCGGCAAGATTGAGCTGACGGATCACTTCCTTGTCCCGCGCCCGTGCAGCAGCGCTGCGCATGGCTGGATCGTTGGGATCGTCGGCCATTGCCGCAGACGAGGACAGGATAAAGCCGAGCGCCAGCGCGCCCGACACAAATACGGTTTTCATGAGATGCGACCCTCCAGACCCTTGAAAGTTCGTGATGATGCAAGGACTTGCCTGCGGCAATCGAGATGCGACGAACTGGGCGCGGTTGGTCGCAAGCGCAGGGCGGCTGGGCGATGCCGAGTAATGGCTTGGTAACGGGCCGCAGCTTTTCTTTGCGCTGGACGCAGGCGAGCCGTACTGGCAGTGACAGTTTCGATGGGGTCGCACCGATTTGTCTGCCTGGCCAGTTTTCTCGCATTAACGCCCTTGGGTGCAACGCCTGTTGCTGCGCAGGACTCGCCCGCTGCCGCCACGACCGTTTCACTGACCCCGGCGCAGTTGTTCGACTTCGCCGGGCAGGCTCAGGCCCGGGGCGATATTGCTGCGGCGGAAGCAGCCTACCGCGCGCTGGCCACCAATCCCGATATAGAAATACGCACTGAAGCGCGCTTTCGCCTGGCGATGATGCTGGCCGACCAGAAGCGTTATGCCGATGCCGCGATCGAGCTGCGCAAGATCCTCGATGAAAAGCCCAAGGCCGCGCGGGTCCGGCTGGAGCTGGCCCGGATGGACGCGCTGCTGGGCCGGCCGGGGGACGCCGCGCGTGAACTGCGCGCCGCGCAGGCTGCGGGTTTGCCCCCCGAAGTGCAGCAGGTAGTGCGCTTCTACACCAGCGCGCTCGAAGACCAGAAACCGTTCGGCTACAGCCTGGGGCTGTCGATCGCGCCCGATACCAATATCAACCGCGCTACCAAGTCCGATACGCTGGGCACCATCATCGGCGATTTCACGCTCGACCAGAATGCCAAGGCGCAGTCCGGGGTGGGGCTGGCGCTGCAGGGGCAGGCTTACGGACGGCTGGGGATCGATCCGAAGACGCGGCTGCTAGTCTCGCTGAGCGGGCAGGGCAGCCTGTATCGCCAGTCTCAGTTCAACGATGTGATTGTCGCGCTGCAGGCCGGGCCCGAGCGCGCCGTCGGTGCGGGCCGGGTCAACCTGAACGCTGCCGTTTCGGCGCGCTGGTACGGGGGATCGCCTTTCAGCCGCACCTATGGCGGAAGCACTTCGTGGCGCCACCCCTGGGGCAAAAAGGCCCAGATCCGGCTGGGCGGAGCCGCCGCCTATACCGACAACCTGCAGAACGACCTGCAGGACGGAATGACCTATTCGCTCTCGGCCGATTACGACCGTGCGTTCTCGGCAAGGTTTGGCGGCGGGGTGCAGCTTGGGGGAAGCCGCAGTGCAGCGCGCGATCCGGGATACGCGACCACAAGCGGCAATGCCAATTTCTACCTGTTCCGTGAATTCGGTTCGATAACCGGAGTCATCAACCTGGGTTACGGCCATCTCGAAACCGATCGGCGTCTGTTTCTCTATCCGCGCCGCCGGATCGAGGACCGCTATTCGGCGGGCCTCGCCCTTACCTTGCGGTCATTTCATCTCGGTCAATTTGCACCCTTGGCAAGAATTGGCTTCGAACGTAACAAGTCCACTATAGAAATTTATGATTACACGCGTTTTTCCGGGGAATTGGGAATTACTGCGTCGTTTTGAAGATTAACGGAGGGGCAAGGACTTGGGTCGCGCAATATTGGCAGCTGCTGCTGCGGCAGGAATGGGGCTTTCCTTGTCGGCTTGCGGAGGCGGATCTGTCGGCAGTACGCCGGCACCCACGCCGTCACCAACGCCCACGCCCACGCCAAGCCCGCCGCCGCCGTCAACCGCCAACGCGGACCTGATCAACCTGACGCAGAGCGAAAGCTTCACCAACAACGGCGCGATCGGCAGCGCCAGCTATCCGGTTTCCAGCGGCAATTTCACCGCTGCTTCGGGAGAAGGCGGGGTGGACTTCGTCTACAATGCAACCACCCGGACCTATACGATGACGGTGTCGGGCATTACCCAGACCTTCGCGCCCGCTGAAATCGACCCTGCGCTCAGCAACGCAAACGCGGCCGTCTACAAGAAGACCTCCGGAAATACGACCGATACCCTGACGCTGACCAAGCCCGGCACCAGCGGTCCGCTCAACTTCAAATATGTGGGCGGCGCATTCTGGCAGCGTACGATCCAGGGCAACACTTCGATCAACGGCAACTTCGTCGCCTCCAGCTATGGTGTCGAAACGCCTGATGGCTCGGTGCCGCGCACCGGCGGCGCCGGCTACGATGTGACGCTGCTGGGTGTGGTCGCGCGTCCGGACACGCTTTATTCGCTGGCCGGCGAAGGCAAGATGACGGTCAACTTCCTGACCGGCGCGGTGAACGCGACCAGCTTTGCCAACGGAGTGCGTGAATACAACGCCGAAAATGGTCAGCTCTTCCGCGGTGGGCAATGGAAATACGATGGAACGCTTTCAAGCACGATCAACGCAATTTCCGGCACAATCGCGCTGTATTTTGATACCACCGCACCGCTCACCGGGCCCGGCAATGGCCGCTTCTATGGACCCGGAGCGGACGAGGTCGGCATTGCTTACCAAGGCTCCGGCGGGGACGGCACGCACTTCGTCGGCGTGTTGCTGGGGCGCAAGACCAGCACCTCGATCAACGGTACCAACCCCAGCCTGACCAACCTACAGTTTACCCAGACGTTCGAGAACCGGGCCTGGCGCGGTATTCAGTATCGAGCTTCCTCCAGCACAGGCGCTCCGCTCGACTTTTCAAGCAGTTACGGAATAAATCCGTACCCGCCGACATTCCGCTACAATGCCTCGACGCAGGCCTGGGAGTTCGATACGACCGATAACTTCGGCGTCACGACCGCCCAGTCTACTGCGGGTAAGGCCGATGCCTCGCTCAGCGACAGCAAGTTCAGCGGGTTCAGTTCTTCCAGTGCGAACGACGTCTGGCAGCTGCGGATTTACAAGCCCGGAACCGGCAATGGCGAAATCGCGCTGACCTATTCGAGCTACTACAACCTCAATCGCTCCGTGTTTCTGAGCGGCACCGACTGGTCGCGGACGAACACGTGGAATGCTTTCGGCATCTACACGCCCAATTCGGCAATGCCGGTGAGCGGCTCGGCGAGCTATTCCGGGCGGTTCAACGGTAATGCTACCGATGGAACGGTCGGATCGGAAATTGCCACCGCGGCGGGGTCGGTCGATCTGGCCTTCGATTTCGGCACGGCCAAGATGACTGGCAATTTCCACCCGATCATCACTTATGCCAACGGCACCACATATGACCTGGGCCTGATGGCGCTGACCAACGGGATCTATGACAACCCCGGCGTGACTTCGGGCGGGGTGGTCGGGCCGCCGGGTGGCCTTGCGAACTTCGGCAACAGCCTGGTCTACAACGGCGTGCTGGGCGGGCACTTCTTTGGTCCGCGGTATGAAGAGTTCACCGGGATCGCCAGCGCGAACTACGTGCCGATCGGTTCGACAGGGATTTCGGGCGTTCTCTGGGGTGCATTCGGGACAAAGAAGGGGCCCTAGGCCGCAACATTCAGGCAACGCATCGTTTCGAGGAGGAGGATCGTATGACGGGTCGTAAAATTCTGGCTGCCGGCGCAGTGGCGGGGCTGGGGCTTTCATTGGCAGCCTGCGGGGGCGGATCGGTGGGCAGCACACCTACCCCAACGCCGACCCCGACACCGCCACCAGCCACCTATACCAAGCTCGTCGACATGTCGGGCGACCGCACCTTCCAGACCGGCGGCGTGCAATACGATGCCGATGCCACCGGGTTCTCAAACGGAACGGCCGCCAACTTCGGCAGCGGCACGACCGTCGCCTATACGCAGGCGACCGACACCTACCTGCTGACCGCGCCGGGCGGCGCCGTGACCGCCAGCTTTTCTCCCGCCAATGCCCAGCCGCCCGGGCCGGTTCCGAATGTGCAGCAGTGGGTCAAGACCAGCGGCACCACCACCGACGTGCTCACACTGATCGTGCCCTCGAACAGCAGCGGCGTGACGCTCAGCTACACCATCATCGGCACCTGGGGCCATATCACGCCAGCTGGGCAGACGTACCGCATCTCGGTCGGCGGGGCGCCGACCATCGCGACCGATATGCCCAAGAGCGGAAGCGCGAATTACAGCCTGGCGATCGGCGGCAGCGCCAATTCGAACGGCACCGGCTACAATCTTGGCAACGGTAACAGCACCGCGACCTTCACCGCCAACTTCGGCACCGGCGCGATCAACACCACGCTCAATCTTGGCGGGGTAGCGAACGGCCAGACCGCAGTCACCTCGCTGGGCACTTTCACCGGAACCGGAACCATCACTGGCAGCGGACCGGGCTATTCCGGGACGCTCACCGGAACCAGCGCGAACGGAATATTTTCGGGCGCCTTCTTCGGTCCGCAAGCACTTGAGATGGGTTTCACCTATTACCTCAAGGGCGCGACCTTCTCGGCCGTCGGTGCGGGGGCGGGGACCAAGCAGTAGGCGATGATGCGCGGCCGCGGATTCAATCCTCGGCCTCGCATTGGGCCCGAGGAGCCACCCTCGCTGCCGTGCGTTGGTCTGCGTGTCTCGTTTGGCTGCCTCTTGCGCCGCCAACACCTTGAGCGGCTCGCCGCAGGCCGCAACGGATTGCACGCCTCGCCATTTTTTTCAGCTCGGGCTCGACGCAGCTTTGGTCAGCCACCATTTCGGTGTGCCGCCCAGAGGCCGGGCCAAGCGGAGCAGTGCGGGGTTGCAAGGGGTTCGTGGGAGATCCATTTATCCACCCTCGTATTTGATCGTCGAGAGGAATTTTCTATCCGTCGCACGGGCAATTGCTTCGAGACACGGTATTTAAGGATGTGTCCCTATTTGTACTTTCCTACTTCCGACTAATGGGTGATCTTAAAGTCACACCTGGCGCACAACCGTTTGCGATGCGTCCGGCGCGGCTGTGAATGTCGGGGATAAATTGCCAATGATTAACCCTCCCTCCAGACTATTCAGCCACTTGTGCGTTGTAGACAGGTCAGTGCTGTTGAGGCATGGGTTGGACCCCAAGGGCTGCGGACAAGCTTTGCAAGTGATAGGCGCATTGCATGAGTGAGACTTTGGAGAAGTCTGGCGGTACTACTAAGGCCGGACAAACGGCGGCTGCCTCAACGCGAAGCGGCAAGCGAACCCCCGCACTTCGAAAATCAAGCCATGCGGCAAACGACCGGAAAGCCGCGTTCATCTGTCCGGTCTTCCGCCGCGGACAGATCGTCCAGGCATTGGCGACCGACAAAGGTGCCGATGGCGAGATGCCACTGTACCGTTCAGCTGAACAGGCGTTCGAACTGGGGCGGCTAATTGCGAGCGATCTCGACGATTATTACATCGCTATCGAAACTGCGGTGCGCGAATATGCCGAGAATAGTGGTCGCGAACTGGCATCGTTTACACTTGTTGACAAGCCTGACGGTAATAACACCTCGCTAAAATTTGCGCCGGGCATGATCATTGATTTTGCCGAACACGATTTTGTGATCGATGGTGTCACATTACGCGAACGATCATGTATCACGGTGTGCCGCGATGAAGAGCCTTCGAAGCTTTGGACCAGATTTGTGCTGATTTCAGGCAAGTCCGGTGAAGTCTCTGCCGAGCAAGCGAAGCAATTTTATAGAATTTCAGAAGTTTTATCGACAAACATCATAGAAAAAATTTCGCATATCTACCTAAATCATTTTAACATTATGCGGAGCGATTTCGATCAGGGGCCTGCAAAATTTAACAAGATTGCCGAGCTTGATTTCTATGGCTTCGATAATCGCGAAGTCGGAAGCTTGATCAAAGATGGCGCTGAAGAGCAAAAAGACAGGTTGGCCCAGTGGGTTTCCGAAAAATGCAGGGACGTTCTGCCATTTGAGCCAACAACCCATCTCGGTCGTCATATCCTGAAGGCGCAATTCGATACTGTGAAGGTTTCGACAAGAGAAGACGAGTACGAAAGCACATATGCCTATTTCTTAAACTACGTCGGCAAGCGCGCGGTGTTTCTTGTTGCGGCTGGCGAACCCAACAAAAAGCTTAAAGACGAAATGGTCGCGCTAAAATTGAACATGGGATATGGTGTCTCCCAATCGTTGACAGTAATCAACGATCTTGCCAATCGGATTGCTGGGCAATTCTGATTGCGGAGGGGGAATGGCAGAACAACTGCACTCCGCTGTAGCGGCGGTGATCGATCCTGAATCGCATGGCATTCCAGATCCGGGGCGGATCGTAGAACTGCTTAAGGGGCTGCGTCGCTACGGAACTGCCGAGACGACGGCCGAAGGTGAGGCTGAGGAAGGCGACGGCGGCTCCGCGATTCGCCAGCAGATCGAATTGTCCGTCATCGAAACCCTGGTTTTGGCCTCGGAGCACATGCACGACATGGGCTATCGTCAGCTGAATGGATCGATGGCCCTGCGCGGTCCCGAGGACACGCCTTCGAAACTGCGAATTGCGATGATAAATCGGAAGCGCAACGACGTTCCCCATCCCAATTTTTCGCCCAGCGCCAGGCGAAAGTATCCCTTTGCATGGGACCGTACCCAACTGACGGCAGGGCTCGCCCCTAACACCGAGACAGACGAAGGCTTTGCCTATGATGAGGCAGTTTGGGTCACGGAGCTTCTCGACAGCCTCCGGGCGGCGCTAAAGCAGGGAGCCAATTTCATCTGCTTCGGTGAATACGACTACCCGCCACAGATGGCAGATGAGGGCACGTTCAAGGATAGGGTCAAAGCTATTTTGAATGGCGTGGCACAACAGTCGCTTGTCGTTCTTGGCTCGGCGCACGAGTTTGAAAGTGGGTTGAACGGGACTACCGAAGTCAACGATGTTCCCTATCAGGAAGTTCGTGTCGAAAATGTCGCGCGGCTGTTTTTCTCGGATTCCCTGCTCAATGCATATCAGGCACGAAAGCCACTCGTGAACCCCTATGTGATAAGGAAGCGGACGCCAGCCTGGAGAGTGGGCGAACGCCTGTCGAGCCCCAAGGATCCTAAACTGTATGGCTTCAACACCCCTTTTGGGCGTCTTGCGGTTCTGGTCTGTTCGGATGCCTATGATCCCACAATCGCCATGAAGGTGGCGAAGATGGCGGCGAAGCCTGAGGACAAGCCAGACTTTATCGTGGTGCCGGCCTACAATGCATCGAAGTACTTTCCGGCGATGTGTCAGCTGATCAGCTTGCTGACGCGCTCAACCGTGATTTTGGTCGATGCCTGTAGGGTCGGAGACACATATCCGTATGGCTGGTCCAAATCGCAAATCTGGGTCTGCGGCATGCCGGCGGGCGAGGTTGCTGACGAGGGCTGGCCGGGCCCGGTAGTTTGTAACCACCTCGAAAGTCTGCCCATTGGTGCAGCTGAGCTGGAGATATGGGAATTCGATCTTGTCGGTTACCATGCGATCGTGTCCGAGATCGGAAGACTTAACCCGACACCCAGCTTTTCCCGTGCCCTCAAAAAGGTCGCGCTGAACAGGTCGGAGAAATAGCGCGGATTGGTGCACGTTGGCGCGCACTTGCCCGAATCGAACAAATCTGGAACATGCGCCGCCATGTCCCTCTCCAAGATCGTCGTGCGCGGGGCGCGCGAGCATAACCTCAAGGGCTTCGACGTCGAGCTGCCGCGCGACGCGCTGATCGTCATCACCGGGCTGTCGGGTTCCGGCAAGTCGAGCCTGGCCTTCGACACGATCTATGCCGAAGGGCAGCGGCGCTACGTGGAATCGCTCAGCGCCTATGCGCGCCAGTTCCTCGAGATGATGCAGAAGCC
>JBJTMA010000182.1:0-25805 GCA_046063295.1 Novosphingobium sp. | reverse complement strand
TGCCCGCAAACCGTCTGGACCGACCTCTACCAGCACGTCGACCGGCTGATCGACGGCGATCGCAACGCCCAGATGCGGTTGCAAACGGCGCCGTGGGGGCCGCACAAGATCTTCAAGCGCGCGGTCAAGTGGACGATCTACGCAATCATCGGTTTTTGGACCGGCGGCGCATGGATCATGTACTTTGCTGATGCGCCAACGCTGGTTCACGATTTCTGGAGAGGCGAGGCCGCGCCGGTGGCCTACATCACCGTCGCGGTACTGACGCTGACCACGGTTACCTTCGGCGGGTTCATGCGCGAACAGATCTGCATCTACATGTGCCCCTGGCCCCGCATACAGACTGCCATGCTCGACGAGAAGAGCCTGATCGTCACCTACAAGGACTGGCGCGGCGAAAAGCGCGGCAGTCTCAAGAAGGCGGAAAAGAATCCCGGCGAATACGGCGATTGCATCGACTGCATGCAGTGCGTTGCCGTCTGCCCAACAGGTATCGATATCCGCGAAGGACCGCAGATCGGCTGCATCACTTGCGCGCTGTGCATCGATGCCTGCGACAAGGTGATGGCCGAGATCGGCCGCCCGCGCGGGTTGATCGACTATGCCACGCTGGAGGATTGCAAGGCCGAAGCCGCGGGCCAACCGCCGCGCCCGGCATGGAAAGCGCTGCTCCATCCGCGCACGATCGTTTACGGCCTGATCTGGTCGAGCATCGGGTTCGCAATGCTGTTCGCGCTGGGCCACCGTGTGCGCACCACGCTGACGGTCGCGCCCGACCGCAATCCGCCGTACATGCTGATGAGCGACGGTTCGATCCGCAATTCATACACCTTGCGGCTGCGCAACATGGAAAGCCGCCCGCGCCAGATGGAAGTCTCGATCGAAGACCTTCCCGGCGCAAAGATGTGGGATGAAAGCATCTCGCGCGATCACGCCGCGAGCAGGCTGACCTTCACGGTCCCTGCCGACCAGCTGCTCCAGGTCAGGGCTTACGTAGTCGCGCCGGCCAATACACGGTCCAGGGAATTCGAATTCAAGATCACCTCGCTCGATGACAGCCACGAGACGGGCGAGGCCGAAACCAAGTTCACCGCGCCCGAAACCGAAGAAGGAGAAGACTGATGCAACGAACCTTCACCGGCCGGCACATGCTGGCGATCTTCGTGGTCTTTTTCGGGATCGTGATCGCAGTGAATTTCGCGGTGGCACGCGTTGCGCTGCACAGCTTCAGCGGCGTGGTAGTCGAGAATTCCTACGTTGCCAGCCAGGATTTCAACCACTGGCTCAAGGATGCGAAGTCCGAGCAGGCGCTGGGCTGGAACGCGAAAGTGAGCCGCGACGGTGCAGGTCGCCTGGTGGTCGACACCGCCGGAATGCCCGAAGGTACCAAACTCGTCGCTCAGTTGCGGCGTCCGCTTGGCACACCGGATGACCGCTCGGAAGCGCTGCATCAAGTTGCGCCCGGCCGCTACCAGTCGCGTGAGGTCGATCCGGGCCGCTGGATCGTGCGGATCGAAGCCGACGCCAATGGCACGCACTGGGCGCGGGAGCTGCCGGTCGGATGAACGCGCCCGCGCGCCTTGAACCCGAAGGGCTGGTCGATACCCGGCTGATCGCACCCGGCATCCGATGTGCGGCGTGCATCGGCAAGATCGAGCGTGAACTGCCCAAGCTGCAAGGAATAGCCAGCGCGCGGGTCAACCTTTCGGCCAAACGCGTTCTCGTGCGCCACGGACCCGGGCTGGGCGAGCCCGAACTGGTTGAAGCGATGCGCGTTATCGGGTTCGAGGCCCAGCCTGTCAGGACAGGCCTGACGAGCGAGGACGCCGAAAGCAGGGCGCTGCTGCGTGCACTCGCCGTGGCGGGATTCGGCATGATGAACATCATGCTGCTTTCGGTCAGCGTATGGTCGGGCGCGAGCGGGGCTACGCGCGAGATGTTCCACTGGCTTTCCGCGGTGATCGCCGTGCCGGTCATCGCTTATGCCGGTCGGCCATTTTTCGGGTCGGCTTGGCGCGCCCTGCGCGCGGGCCGGACAAACATGGATGTGCCGATCTCGATCGGGGTAACGCTTGCCACCTGCCTCAGCCTCTACGAGACGCTGACTTGGGGCGAGCAGGCCTATTTCGACGGCGCGGTCATGCTGCTGTTTTTCCTCCTCGCCGGACGCGCGCTCGACGCCGCGATGCGTGGACGGACCCGCGCCGAGATCGGTGCGCTTCTTTCAAAAATGGGACGCAGCGCCAGCGTGCTCAAACCAGACGGGTCGGCCCATCGGGTCGCGGCCGACAGTCTCGAGCCGGGCATGCTGATGCTGGTAGCCGCGGGCGAAGCGCTCGCAGCGGACGGTGTGGTCGAACTGGGGGCGGGGGCGATCGACAACGCCATGCTCACCGGCGAATCCATGCCGGAGCGGGTCGGTGCGGGTGATGCGGTGCACGCAGGCGCGATCAACCTCACTGGCCCGCTCCAGATCCGCATCACCGCGGCAGCGAGCGAAACCACCATTGCGCACATCGCGCAGCTGATGGACGAAGCCGGCCTTTCACGGAATCGGTATGTCCGGATCGCCGATCGTGTGTCGCGGCTATATGCGCCCGCGGTTCACAGCCTTGCCGCAATGGCATTCGCCGGTTGGATGCTTGCCGGAGCCGGGTGGCACCAGTCGCTGGTCGTGGCCATAGCGGTGCTTATCATAACGTGCCCCTGCGCGATGGGGCTGGCGGTTCCAGCGGCGCAGGTCGTCGCAGCGGGAGCCTTGGGCAAGCGCGGCCTGCTGGTCAAGGATGGCGGCGCACTGGAACGGCTCGCGGAGGTTGATCTCGCAATCTTCGACAAGACCGGAACGCTGACACTGGGCGAACCGCGACCGGAACTTCAAGGCCTGACGGACCGTTCCAAGAGCATCGCGCTTGCGCTGGCCCAAACCAGCCGGCATCCGTTGAGCCGTGGAATAGCCGCCGGACTCTTCGCCGAAGGGACGATTCCCGCGGCCGTCACCCAGATTGCCGAGGCGCCCGGGCATGGAATTACCGGCTTGCTCGATGGAGATCGCGTGGCGCTGGCCCCATCGGACGAGAACGATGGCAGGATCGCCTGCGACCTGATCGTAGGTGAGAAGCGCGTCACAATCCGGTTTACAGACCAGCTGCGGCCCGACGTGCTGGAAACCCTGGCCGCCGTGCAGGCGATGGGCATCGAATGCCGCATGATTTCAGGTGACCGCACTGAAGCAGTCGCAGCGATGTCGGCGCGCCTTGGCATCCCGGGGATCGGGGCGGCAACGCCCGAAACAAAGCTGGACCTGCTGGAAGCCTTGAAGGCCGAAGGGCGCCGTCCCCTGATGGTTGGGGACGGTTTGAACGACGGGCCGGCGCTCGCCGCCGCGCATGCCTCAATTGCACCGGGTACGGCCAGCGATCTCAGCCAGCAGGCAGCCGATGCGGTGAGCGTGGGTGAACGGCTGATGCCGGTAGCGCTGGCCCTGCGTGCATCGCGGCGGACGATGGCGATTGTCAGGCAGAACTTCGCGGTCGCGATCGTCTACAACATCTGCGCGGTACCTTTGGCAATCGCCGGGGTTGTGACTCCGCTGATCGCCGCGGTGGCGATGTCGGCCAGTTCGCTGATCGTGATCGGCAATTCGCTTCGTCTTGCCGGAGCGGCAAAATGAGTGGGCTCACCTTCCTTATCCCGATCGCGCTCGCGATGGGCCTGGTCGGTCTTACGGCATTTTTTTGGGCAATGCGCAGCGGCCAATACGAAGACATGGACGGTGCGGCCAATCGCATCCTGATCGAAGACGAGGATGAGCGATGAAATTGCCGCTGTTCGGGATCGTCGCGCTGGTGCCGCTGATGCTCGGTACCCAGCCAGCGGTGGCGAGGGTCGGCCGCGATCTCGTTACGCCGCTTTGCGGCGGCGGGGTGGTGGTGATCCACCTTGGCGGTAGAAGCAAGGCACCGCAAATGCCGTGCACGATCAAGGGGTGCCACGCCGGATGCAGCCGCCGGTTCTTTGATTCAGAACAATGACTCGCTGACTGGCGGCGGCAAATTGCGCACCATGTGGACCTATTACCCCGACCTGCTCGCCACCCCGGTGCCGCGCTACACCAGCTATCCGACCGCCGCCGAATTCGGCTCGATCGAAGGCGCGCTCTACGCGCAAGTGCTGGAGGGCGCATCGGGCGATGTGTCGCTCTACGTGCACATCCCGTTCTGCGAGAAGATCTGCTTCTACTGCGGCTGCAATACTGCCGCGGCGAACCGCCGCCAGCGGCTCGATTCATACCTTCTGGCATTGCAGCAAGAGATCAAGCTGGTCTCTGCGCGGCTGCCCAAAGGCACGCGGGTGCGGCGATTGTCGTTCGGCGGCGGCAGCCCCAACGCGCTCGCCCCGGTCGATTTCGTAAGGCTGGTGGATAGCCTCTACGTTGCCTTCCAGCTGTCCGATCCGGTGATCTCGATCGAGCTCGATCCGCGTTCGCTGACATCCGAGTGGGTCAAAACCATCGGCGGGATCGGGATCGAGCGCGCCAGCCTGGGGGTGCAGACCTTCGCACCGCACTGCCAGCAGTCGATCGGCCGGGTGCAGGGCGAAGACGTAATTCTGCGCAGCGTCGATTGGCTGCGCGGGGCGGGCATCGCCTCGCTCAACTTCGACCTGATGTACGGCCTGCCCGGCCAGTCGCTGCAAGATCTGGAAGACAGCCTGCAGCGCACCCGCGTACTCGGCGCGGACCGGATCGCACTGTTCGGTTATGCCCACGTGCCGCACCTGGTCCCGCGCCAAAAGGCGATCCCGGATGACAACCTACCCGATCAGGAACTCCGCTTCCGGATGGCCGAGATGGGTTATTCTTATCTGCTGACCCATGGCTATGCGCCGGTGGGTTTCGATCACTTCGCGCGTCCCGGCGATCCGCTCGCCAGCGCGGCACTGGCCGGCAAGGTCCACCGCAACTTCCAGGGCTTTACCGACGATGCCGCCCGGGTGCTGGTCGGACTTGGCGCTTCGGCGATCAGCAGCTTCCCGCAGCTTCTTGCGCAGAACGTGAAGGAAGCCGGTCGGTACCGGATGATGACGTCGGGCGGCGTCCTGCCGGTCAATCGCGGGATCGTGCGCAGCGCCGACGACCGCTATCGCGGCGCGGTGATCGAGCAATTGCTGTGCACCGGTTCGGCACGGGTCGGTGCGCGCCTGCTCGGCGAGGTGTCCGGCGCTCTCCAACCCTTCATTGACCGCGAAGTCGCCTCGATGGACGACGATCACGTGTCGATCCTCCCTGTGGGCCTGCCTTATGCGCGCACTATCGCCGCGCTTTTCGATCCCTGGCGTCAGCAATCCGCGCGGCGGTTCAGTTCGGCCGTGTAATGCCTGCCTGCATATTCGCGGCCTCAATCGATTCGTTGACTAGGAAACCAGTTATGATAGTTTCCTAGTCAACGAATCGGAGCTGTCATGTCCAAAGTCGCTGATCTTGGAGACCACATGGGTTACCTCTTGCGCGTGGTGTCGAACGCCGTCTCGCAGGAATTCGCGCGCAAGTTGGCGGGTGAGGACGTTACCGTCGCAGAATGGGGGATGCTTCGCTCGCTTCATGGTTCCGATGCAACGGCGCCCACGGTTCTTGCCGAAAAGATGGGCATGACTAAAGGAGCAATCAGCAAACTGGCCGCGCGCTTGATCGACAAGGGGCTGATCGAACGCAGCGAAAATGACGCTGACAAGCGCGCTCACAGCCTTTCGCTGTCAATGGCAGGCGCTCAAAAGGTGCCGATCCTCGCCAAACTCGCAGACGGGAACGATGCAGCCTTCTTCGCAGTCTTAAGCCGCGAAGAAGAACGGCGGCTTCGTGACATGCTCCACTCATTGATTGACCTGCACGGGCTGACCCGAATGCCCCTCGACTGACTTTGGTAGCCATGATTTCGAAACGGAAAGGATCTGCACATGGATGCGGAACGTATTGCTGTTGCCCAACAATGCCTCGAAGCCGCCTATGACGGGAGCATGAGCTTCCCGCAAATTGTGCAAACGCTCGCTGCGGCCGGCTTTGAAAGTTACGCCGTGGACTTTCGCCGCGGCAAGCAAGCCTACTATCTCCCCGATGGCGACCACGTGGAACTAGACACCGGCCATTCAGCTGGCGAAGTCGGCGCGGAGTTCGATAGTGCCGCTATCGAAGCGCAGGTGCGCTGGGCGCAAGCCAACGGGCCGGACTACAGTTACGGCGTGTTTTGCGAGCGGGTCGAAGCTGCCGGGTGTGCCGGCTACCAGGTCTCGTTCCTCGGGCGCCGCGCAGTCTATTACGGACGCACCGCCGAAACCCACGTGGAGCTGTTTCCTCGGTAAAATGGGAGCGATGGTGGACGCACTAGGGCTCGAACCTAGGACCCGCTGATTAAGAGTCAGCTGCTCTACCAACTGAGCTATGCGTCCATTCCAACGCGAGGCTGGAGCCGCCGATTCGGCGGGGAGCGCTCCCTATAGCCATTGTTTCGCGGGATGGAAGGGCTTTTTAGCCTCCCAGTGAACGACCGCGTTTGCTCCACCGATCGACCGCCATGATAGTGCCCACGCAAATCATGTTCGTCATCATCGACGACCCGCCGTGACTGATCCAGGGCAGCGGGATCCCGACAACCGGGGCCAGCCCCATGACCATCATCATGTTGATCGCCATGTAGAAAAACACCGTGAAGGTCATGCCCGCGGCAAGGAGGCTGGAAAAGCGGTCAGGCGCGCGCCGCGAAACGCCCATGCCCCAGCGGAACACCCACAGGAAGACCGCGAGAACGAACAGACCGCCCAGAATCCCCCATTCCTCGGCCATGGTGGCAAAGGCGAAGTCGGTATGTGCTTCTGGCAGGTATTCAAGGTGGCTCTGGCTGCCGTTGCCGAAGCCCTTTCCCCAGAAGCCGCCGGATCCGATCGCGATCTTCGACTGGGTGATGTGGTAGCCCTTGCCCAGCGGATCGCTTTCGGGATCGAGGAAAATCGTCACCCGGCCTTGCTGGTAGGGCTTGAGCAAGAGCTTGAACGCGACCGGCACCGCCACGGCGCCCGCTACGCCAACGCCGACGAACCACGACAGCGGAAGCCCAGCAAGAAAGATGACCACCGCAGCGCCGAATGTGATCGCAAGTCCCGTGCCCAGATCTGGCTGTGCCATGACCAGCAGGGCAGGGACCCCGACCAGGGCGCCAGCAGGGACAAGCGCGCGCCAGCTCTTGGTCATCGCCGGTGGCAGGCCGTCGTAGAATTTTGCTAGTGCCAGCACGATCGCAGGCTTCATGAGCTCGCTTGGCTGAAGCTGCATGAACCCCAGGTTCAGCCAGCGCTGGCTGCCGCCGCTGACTTTCCCCAGAACCTCGACCATGACGAGCAGGACGACCAGTACCCCATAGATCGGAAATGCGGTCTGCTTGAAGAACTCACGCGGGAAGCGCGAGATGACGAACGCCATGACGAGAAAGACCGCGAAGTGAATCTCGTGCAGTAATGCCCACGGCTGCAGATGCCCTCCCGCCGCCGAATAGAGCACCATCGAGCCGAAGGTGTTGAGGAGAAACAGCGGCACCAGAACGTGCCACGGCTCGCGTGAGATCGCTTCGGGGATGATCCGGTTGCTCATTGCGTAATGGGCGGCGTTGCTGGTGCGGTAGGTGCTGCGTCGGGTACCGGCGTCGCCGCCGCAGCAGGCCTGGTCTGGGTCGAGGCAGGTTCTTCGGGACGTGTCCCGGATTCCGCACTGCCCTGCGGCGCATCAGAGCTTGCCGCGCGCTCGGCGGCCTTTTTGACGCTGTCCTCCTCGTCGTCGCTGACCTTGGGTGCGGAGGTTCCGACCTGCGAAACGTAGCTGTCGTACCGCGCCGCCATCCGCTCTGTCGGCGTGCCGCCCCAGCTTTTTTCCAGTTCGAGCAGTGTCGCCATCGCCTTGCCCGGATCGAACAGGAAGGTCATGACATCCTTGGCAATCGGAGCCGCGGCGCGGGCGCCGAAAGTGCCGTGTTCGACCACGACCGACATGGCGTAGCGCGGCGCATCGGTCGGCGCGTAGCAGATGAACAGGGAGTGGTCGCGCGACTTCCACGAACCGCCGCCGCCGCGCGCGGTCAGCGCGCGAACCTGAGCCGTACCCGTCTTTCCGGCCATCTGGATGCCCGGAATATCGAGCTTGCTACCCACGCCGGTGCCCGATCCGTTGACCACGCGGAACATTCCATCGTGGGCGACGGCAAGTTGGTCGGGCGTGAAGGGCAGGGGGCCCTGTGGCGGCTTGGCCTGGCCATGCAGCAACGACGGCATCAGGTTGCGGCCCGACGCGATACGCGATGCCATTACCGCCAGCTGGAGCGGCGAGACCGAAACATAGCCTTGCCCGATCGAGGCATTGAGCGAATCCGCGCTGGTCCATTCCTGTTTGTAGCGGCGCATCTTCCAGGCCGCGTCGGGAATGGTGCCATAACGCTGCGCCGATCCGGGCAGGTCGAACTCCTGGCCCAGGCCCAGGCCCTTGGCCACCGGAGCGATCGCATCATAGCCGACGCGGTGCGCCATCGACCAGAAATAGGTGTTGCAGCTGTGCTCGATCGCGCTGCGCATATCCATCGAGCCATGCACAGCGTCGCAGCGGAAAAAGCGGTTGCCGAGCTGGTAACCGCCTGGACAGTTGATCCGCTCATCGGGTGATACGCCGTGCATCTGGAGGGCGAGCGTGGCCATCGGCTTCATCGTGGAGCCGGGAGGATAAAGTCCGCGCAGTGCCTTGTTCAGCAGCGGGATGTGGTCATCCTCGTTGAGCATTTTCCACTGCAGGCGGCTGATCCCGCCAGCAAAGCTGTTGGGATCGAACGCCGGCATCGAACACAGCGCAAGGATCCCGCCGGTTACGCAGTCGATCACCACCACAGAGGCGCTCTCAAGCCCGATGCGCCGCGCCGCAAAGTCCTGCAGCGGGCCATCGATCGTCAGCCTGATCGGCTTGCCCGGAATGTCGTCCCGGTGGCCAAGATCGCGCACAAATTTGCCCGAGGCCGTAACCTCAACGCGTTGCGCGCCAGGGGTCCCGCGCAACATCGGGTCGAAGAATTTCTCCAGACCGTCCTTGCCGATCTTGAACCCGGGCGTGACAAGCAGCGGGTTCTTTTCCTTCTCGTAATCCTTGGCTGAAGCGGGCCCGACGTAACCGATCAGGTGCGCCACCGATGGCCCGGTCGGATACCAGCGGGTAAAGCCCTGTTGCGCGACCACGCCGGGCATATCGGGCAAACGGACCAGGACCTTGTCGTAGTCCTTCGATTCAAGGCCGGAGATCACCTCGATCGGCTGATAGCCGTGTGCCTTGTCAAGCTTGTCCTGAAGGTCCTGGACCTTGACCGCATCGAAGGCGAGCAGGCGCGCGAGCTCGCCTACGGTTGCGTCCTTGTCGACCAGGCGTTCGGGAATGATATCGATCCGGAATTCGACCCGGTTGGACGCAAGCTGCTGGTTGTTGCGATCGAGGATCGCGCCGCGCCGCGGTGGCAACAGGGTCAGGCTGACCCGGTTGCTTTCGGCAAGAGTTTCGTACTTCGCGTTCTGGACAAGCCCGATCCAGCCCATCCGCGCAGCAAGCAGCACGCCCAGGCCGGTCTGCAGTCCGCCGATCAGGATCGACCGACGATCGAAACTGTTGCTCAATGTCCCCGAACTGACGTGGGGAGGGGCCTTGGCCACGTCAGACCCTCCTGACCGGGACCAGCCGGAACCGGTCGGCAAGCGAGACGAGGCGCGCGGTCACCGGATAGGCCAGGATCGCCACGGCAAGCTGCGGCAGCAGCACAATTGGGCTGGCGTTACCGCCGCCAAGGTTGGCGATCTGAAGTGCGAGGAACAGGTAGGCGGAGATAAAGGCGCTCGCGACCAGCCAATTCAGCGCGAACCCGCGCCAGGGGAAGCGATGATCGATGAAATCGAGCGCAAGCATCGCCGCGGACCATAGCACAACCGCCGATCCGAAAGGCTGTCCGCTGAACAGGTCGTCAAACATACCGAGCGGGAATCCGGCCCAGACCGGGAACAGTCCGGGGCGCAGCTGCTGCCAGCCTACCAGAAGCAGGAAGCCGAAGGGCGGCAGGACCGGCGCCGAGGAAATGACCGGCCAGGTCGGCGAAAGGCTGCCCAGCATCACCAGAAGCCAGGGAACGGTCAGCGCCAGGAACGGCGACGCAGCACGGTTGATCCGCGGCTTGCCGAATTGGCGCAGTGCCGTTGGCAGCGGAGCAGCCATCAGCGCTTTCCGCTGGGCTTGCCCGTAGCTGCGGGGGCAGGTTCGGCAATCTCTTCATACTGCGGTTCGACCGCGACGAATTCGGTCTGGCCGGGATCGCTGAGCGGCCGCGCGATCGCGCCGTCCGGCGTCAGGCGCACGACCACTGCAATGGCCTCCCCGGGACGATAGATTCCGCCCGAGCCCGATGTAACGATCGCATCGCCCACCTTGAGCGGATTGATGCCAGTGGTGCTCAGGCGGATTTGCACGGTGCCGTCACCCAGGCCATTGGCATAGCCCTGGATCCCGTCGCTGGCCCGGCGGACCGGGATCGAGCTGTCGGTGTCGGTTACCAGGAGCAGCCGCGCGCTGCCCGCTCCAACCTCGATTACACGGCCGACAAGACCAAGCGGCGAACGCACCGCCATGCCCACCCGCACGCCTTGGTTGGTACCGGCGCCGATCGTGGCGAAGCGCCGCGTCGAACTTGATGTCGAACCGATCATCCGGGTGACGACGACCGGACGCTGATCGCCCTGCGTGAGCGCCAGCATGGCTTTGAGACGCCCGTTTTCTTCTTTCAGCGCGGCCTGTTCAGCCAGCCTGACGCGGGCTTCCGCCACTTCCCGTTCCAGTCGCGCAACGCGCAGCCCCGAAGTGAAATAGCCGCTGATCACATCCCAGGTGCTCTGGGTACTCGATCGCGCACCTGCGGCGACTTTTGCTGCTGGAGCGGTGCCATCGCTGGCCGCGCTGCGCAGGCCGGCAAAGGCTCCGGCATTACCGGTCGAGACGATCAGCATGATGACGCCGACGATCAAACCGCCGATCGCCAGCACGTAGCCGAAAAAATTACCGTATTGCGCCCGGCGGGAATACCCCGGGCGGCGATTGTTCGGCGCCGCCATCGGGGGTTACTCCTGACTGAGGGCGGCGCGCGACATCGTGCCGGATCAGGCGTTCATCAGCACGCCGCGGAACATCGGCTCTTCCATCGCGCGGCCAGTGCCCAGCGCGACGCACGACAGCGGATCTTCGGCGACACTGACCGGCAGGCCGGTTTCTTCGCGCAGATATTCGTCGAGGCCCTGGATCAAGGCGCCGCCGCCGGTGAGCACGATACCCTGGTCGACGATGTCCGCGGCGAGTTCGGGCGCGGTGTTTTCGAGCGCGATACGCACGCCTTCGACGATCGCTCCGATCGGTTCCGACAGGGCTTCGGCGAGGTTCGCCTGGGTGATCGTGATTTCCTTGGGCACGCCGTTGACCAGGTCGCGGCCCTTGATCTGGATCGTTTCGCCCACGCCGTCAGCCGGCACGGTGGCGACGCCGTAATCCTTCTTGATCCGCTCAGCCGTGCTTTCGCCGATCAGCAGGTTATGGTGACGGCGAACGTACGAGACGATCGCTTCGTCCATCTTGTCCCCGCCGACGCGGACGGAGGTGGTGTAAGCGAGGCCCCGCAGCGAAAGTACCGCGACTTCGGTGGTGCCGCCGCCGATATCGACCACCATCGAGCCGACCGGCTCGGTCACCGGCATGTCGGCACCGATTGCCGCGGCCATGGGTTCGAGGATCAGGTGGACCTGGCTGGCGCCAGCGTTCGATGCAGCGTCACGGATTGCGCGGCGCTCGACCGAGGTCGAACCCGAAGGAACGCAGATCACGATCTCCGGGTAACGGAACATGCTCTTCTTGCCGCCGTGCACCTTGGTGATGAAGTACTTGATCATCTCCTCGGCGACTTCGATGTCGGCGATCACGCCATCGCGCAGCGGGCGGATTGCCTCGATGTTGTCCGGGGTCTTGCCCATCATCATCTTGGCATCATCGCCAACCGCCTTGACCCGCTTCACGCCGTTGATGGTTTCGATTGCCACCACCGAGGGTTCGTTGAGGACGATCCCGCGATCCTGGACGTAGACGAGGGTGTTCGCCGTACCCAGGTCGATCGCCATGTTCTGGGAACCAAATTTGAAGAATCGAGACATGAGCGAAGCCATCAAAAATTCCGTGTGTTTACCAGCGCTTACCACAGCTTCTGCGGCAGCGACGGGCCTGCGAGTTGGCATGGAAGTCGCCCCATTAGCAGCGGGGCTGGCGAAAGGCCAAAAAATTGTGTCGTTTCGGCTCATAACAGGGGCTGTCCGTCTCGAAATTGTGGGCCGCTGCGGCTAGGCTAGTCAGATGCCCGTTATCCGCCGCCTGCCCGATAGCCTGGTCAACCGCATTGCTGCGGGCGAAGTGGTCGAACGGCCGGCCTCCGCGCTAAAGGAATTGGTTGAAAATGCGCTCGATGCCGGTGCGCGGAACGTGACCGTGCGGCTCAGCGCGGGCGGTCTCGACGGCATGGAGGTAACCGACGACGGCTGCGGCATGCGGCGCGATGAGATCGCTCTGGCGCTGGAACGACATGCGACGTCGAAGCTGCCCGACGACGAGATTGAATTGGTCTCGACGCTGGGGTTCCGGGGAGAGGCGCTACCTTCGATCGCCAGCGTCGCGCGTCTGACCATCGAGAGCCGCGTTCCGGGATCCGATGAAGGTTGGCGGACCGCACTCGATCATGGCGCGCTGGTTGATGAAGGGCCCGCCGCGCTGCCACCGGGGACGCGGATCCGTGTTGAGGACCTGTTCGGCAAGGTGCCTGCGCGCCGCAAGTTCCTGCGCTCGTCACGCAGCGAATACGCGGCGTGCCTCGACGTGGTGCGGCGGCTCGCCATGGCACGGCCCGAGGTCGGCTTCGTGCTCGAGCATGACGGGCGCCAGGTGATGCGACTGCAGGGCGGCGACAGTCTGCCGGGCCGCGTTGCCCAGATCGTAGCGCGCGAACTGGCCAGCGATGGGGTGCTGATCGATCTGAAGCGCGGCGAGGCGTCGCTTACCGGTGTCGCCGGTCTGCCCACCTTCAACCGGGGTGTTGCCGATCATCAGTACCTTTTCGTCAACGGCCGTCCGGTAAAGGACCGGCTGCTGATCGGCGCGGTGCGCGGGGCCTATGCCGACATGCTGGCGCGCGATCGGCACGCGGTGCTGGCCCTGTTCCTTGACCTTCCGGCGCAAGAGGTCGACGTCAACGTCCACCCTGCGAAAACCGAAGTGCGCTTTCGCGACCCTGCTTTCATTCGCGGATTCATCGTCTCAGGGTTGCGCCATTCGCTCGAAGCCGAAGGTCAACGCAGCGCGCAGGCACCTGCTGCGCCGGCCATGGCGCAGTGGCAGGCCGAACCGATCGCCGTGTCTCCGGCCCCGGCGCTCGCTTCGCTGTTCGCGCGGGAATACGGCTCGTCCGGGGTTCGTGAACCGGTACCGCAATGGCGCCCGCGCGAAATTGAGCCGCTCGCCCCCGCGGCCCGGGCAGAGATCAGCGAGGAAGCGCCTGCGTCTGCAATCGAGCATCCGCTAGGGGTCGCGCGCGGACAGGTTGCGCAGACTTACATCATAGCCGAAGCCGAGGACGGCCTGGTGATTGTCGACCAGCACGCCGCGCACGAACGCCTTGTGCTTGAGCGGCTCAAGGCAGGCGGTGCGCAGGGCAAGATGGCCGGGAGCCAGGCCTTGCTGATCCCCGAAGTGGTCGAGCTTGACGAGCCCGATTGCGACCGGCTTGAAGAAGCGGCGGATAGCTTCGCCGCGCTTGGGCTGCAGATCGAACGCTTCGGTCCAAATGCGATGCTGGTGCGCGCGGTTCCCGCGGTGCTTGCAAGAGGCAACCCCGAGGCGCTGCTGCGCGACCTGGCCGACGACCTTGCGCAGAACGGCGCCGCGCTGCTGCTGGGCGAGCGGCTCGACCTCGTCCTCGCCACGATGGCCTGCCACGGGAGCGTTCGGGCCGGTCGTGCGTTGAACGTCGCAGAGATGAACGCCCTGCTGCGCGAAATGGAAGTGACCCCGCGTTCCGGCCAGTGCAATCACGGCCGTCCCACGTGGGTCAAGTTGGCGCACGGCGATATCGAGAAGCTGTTCGGGAGAAAGTGATGCGCCTGATCCTTGTAGCCACCCTTGCCCTGATCGGTGGCTGCAGTCGGGCTCCCTCAGCAGAAGAACAGAAACGCCGCGATGCGCAGGATGTCGCTGCGGTTGAGGCGATCCAGAAAATCCCGCCGCCGCTCAAGCAGTTGCAGTTGCAGACGATCAGCGCCGATGAGATCACGGCCAAGAACCTGGGAGGAGAAGGGTGCAGCTTCGGCCCTGACAGCGCACATCCGCTGGCGCTGGCGCTGGTTGGGCGCGCCATGATCAAGGTCGATGATCACATCGAACTTTTCCTCTCGGACAGTGGCGGGACCAAACTCGCAGCAGGTGCGTGGGAACACTATGTCGGCAAAGAGTACACGCTGACGGTAAAGCGGATCGAAGGAAAGGCCATGCCCAAGGCGGCGCTCAGCACCGAATTTCCCGGTGAACTTACGGTTCGGGATGCATGGGACCGGGTGGTCTATTCAGGCCAGGGCACGCTTAACTGCGGCGCCTGATCAGGCCGATCGATTTCATCGTGGCGACCATGACGTCGTCCTGGTTGAACACCTTCACTTCAGAGCGAAAGCTGCCCATTTCGGGGCGCGAGCGACTAGGGGTCTTATCAATCAGCGTAGTTTCGACGCGCAGTGTGTCGCCCGGATAAACCGGACGCAGCCAGCGCAATTCGTCGAGCCCGGGCGAGCCGAGCCCAGCCTGTTTGCGTTCGGTAATGTTGTCGACCAGCATCCGCATGACCATCGCGCAGGTGTGCCAACCGCTTGCCGAGATGCGCCCGAAGTGGGTCTGCGCGGCGGCCTCGTCGGAGAGGTGGAATGGCTGCGGATCGTACTTGGTGGCGAAGTCGATCACTTCTTCGCGGGTGACTTCATAGCGACCGAATGCGGCGCTGGAGCCGACCTCCAGATCCTCGAAATAAACCAGTCCATCGTCCATTCTCAGTGCCCCAGGCTGACTCGCATGAACAGCGTGTAGCCGATCGGGCTGGTTCCGTAATAGGGATCGAGCGCCGCGGGCTTGGCATAGGCGCTGAGCGATCCGCCGAGCGCCAGGTCGAATGGCCCGACCGGCAGGTGCCGGGCATACCCTGCCTGGAACTTGGTCACGCGGAAGGGCTGGTCGTGCAGCGGGCTCGCATGGTCGGGAAACAGCTCGTCGTTGTTCACGTTCTCGATCCGTCCGAACAGGCTGTTCTTGTGATCGATATTCCAGTTCGCCTCGCCCAGCCAGGCAGTGAGGGTATCGCCAGGAACGCGCTTCTTGGCCGAGAAGGCGGCCATCGCCGAGAATCCGCCCTTGCCGTAATGGACCGAAGAGGTGAAACGGCGCTCGTTCTCGCCCGGGTGGTTGGCCTCGGGCTGCTTGAGCTCGCCGTAGCTCGCCTGGAATGACCAATTCGGCGTGGGGTTCACGGTGGCGCGGACCGACCATGAATCGAGCTTCGGCGTCTCGATGTTCCAGCGTTCTTCATCGGGCTCTTGCCCGCGAAACGCACTGGCCTCGATCTGGAACTTGGGCGCCGAATAGCCCAGCGTCACCACGCCGTAGGTGATGTGGGTCGAATCGAACCAGTGATGCGTGATCGGCGGTTCGGGATTGTTGCTGGCCGAGGCGCGGTGCATGAACGCGCTCGGCCCCAGTGCCGGTTCGCCGACCGGGCCGCCGTAAAGGAACAGGCTACCCGCTCCGGCATTCACGTCCACCCGCGCGGCAAGCTCCATGAACAGGTCGTGCGGGTGCTGGCGGTCGACCAGCGGCTGGCCGTAAGCGACCTCGCCTGTGGCGAAGAGGTTGGGGTAGCCGTCGTAGCTCATTGCCGGTTCTAAGCTGAACATCGAGCGCAGCTGGATGCGGCCCCAGCCGGTGTCGTGCTCACCGGTGACCATCGCCATCGAGGTGACGTAGGTCTTGCTGTCGCCGCGCGGACCCGAGATATCGGTGTACTGCAGCGAGGCGGTGCCGTGCAGCATGAACATCCAGTCGCCGGCCATGATGTGCTTGCCGTGCATGGTTTCGGTGCCGGGGAGGCGGGAGGTGCCCGAGCCCTCGCCGAACGAGCCCTCACCATCATTGCCCATGTCCATACCGTTCATCTCCATTCCGGCCATGTCATGACCTGGATGGACCATTTCCGGCATAGTCCGGTGTTCGGTGTGACTATCTCCAGCAGCAGGCTGAGCGGCCGGCGTTTTCGTCGGTGCCATGGTCATGCCCGGCATGTCCATCGCGCCATGATCCATCTTGGCATGGTCCTCGGCGTTCATCCCGGGCATCGGTGCCATGGGCGCTGCTGGAGCCGGCGCTTGCGCGACTGCAGGTGCCGCAGTGGTGGGAGTTGGCCGATGCACCGAGTGGATAGTGTTGTGAGACGGCATCTTGGTGCGCTTCTTCGCGGGCATCGCCTTGTGCTTGGTCTTCGTCTTCGGTTTCGCCTTTGGTGGGGCTTTGTGATCAGGCATGCTCATCCCGGGCATGCTCATGCCCTGCATCGACTGCGCATTTGCGCCGACCGGCGAAAGCAAGGCGAGCGTTGTAGCCCCGGCAAGCAATACGAACTTCACGTCTATTTTCCTGATCACATCGAGCGGACGAGCATCCAGCCCGCCATCGCCACCATCGCAACGTTTTCGCTCAGCGAGACGAAGCCGAGCGGAACCCGGCTCGACCCGCCGACGCAGGCACATTTGATTTCGCGGCGCTGAACGTACACCGCATAGAACACTGAAACGGCCCCGACCGTGCCGATGAAGGCGGCCACCGGGATCGAAAGCCAGTCGAGCCGCCGCGACGCCATCAGTGCGCCCGCGCCCCATTCAAGGAACGGATAGGCATAGGCGTAATTGACCCAGCGCCGAGCCAGCAGGTCGTAACCGAGGAACATCGTGGCGAACCGGTCGAGATCCTGCAGCTTGAGCATGGCCAGTATCATCATCGCAAAGGAGATGAACAGCTCGACTGTGCGCGCGCCGAGCGGAGTGCCGCCGCCGATCAGAACAGCGATCACCGCCATTGCCGCCGCAGTGCCAAAAGCAACGAACACCGGCACGTAACTGACCGCGTCAGGATCGGGCGCCGATAGCCCGAAATAGCGACGCAGATCATCATATCCGCTCACGCGTTTTCCATCGATGAAGGTCTGCGGTGTCGTATTCACCCCGTGCTTGGCCTTGAACGAATCGGTCTCCTCGCGGGTTCTGAGCCAGTGGTCTTCGATTTCGAAGCCCTTGCTGTGCAGCAGGTGGACTGCCTTGAGCCCATAAGGGCAGATGTGTTTTTCCATCACCATCCGGTAGATGGCGGCCTTCTTGACCTGGTTTTGCGTTTCCATGATTCGCACCTATAGCTTCCGTACCACGGTACGGAGTCAAGCATTGGCCTTCACCATTTCCGAATTGGCTCGCGCTGGCGCCGTAGGTGTGGAGACGATCCGATACTATCAACGGCGCGCATTGCTGGCGGTTCCCGCCACGGAACGGGGCTGGCGGCGCTATGATGCTGCCGATCTGCGCCGCCTGCGCTTCATCCGCGCCGCACAGAAGGCCGGGTTCTCGCTCGAGGAAATAGCCGAACTGCTGGCCCTCGAAGTCCAGGATGATCGCGACCGGGTCCGCGAACTCGCGCGTGAGCGCATCGCCGCGCTCGATCTCAAGATCGCGGAAATGCAGACCGCCAGGCAATCACTGCAGGGACTCGTCAAGATATGTGCTTCCGGGACTGGCGAAAAATGTCCGATCATTTCTGCATTCGATCGCGCGTGAGCGAAAGTTCAACGTAAGTATCTGAGACGTTTGGCCTTGACCTGACCGCCTGAAGCAGCCTTACTACTCGCAACTGGGGAGGGGTTTATGGCGAAGGTGCGGTTTCTTATTGCGGCAGGTTTACTGGCTCTCGTTCCCTTAAACCTGAATGCTCAGGCCCCCGCGCCGCAAGTCAACGTGCAGTCGCTGGTCAAAGGACTCAAGCCGCAGCACGGCAAGATCGCGTTGCCTGCCGCCAAGGCCTCGCTCGATCTGGGCAATGACTATGATTTCTATGGCCCCGAGGATACGCGCACGATCCTGGTCGACATATGGGGCAACCCGCCGAGCGAGGCCGAGGGACTGCTCGGCATGTTCATGAAGGCCGGCGCCTCGCCACTCAAGGACAACTGGGGTGCAATCGTCACTTATGAGGCCAGCGGTTATGTCGCCGACGATGACGCGGCGAGCACCGATTACGCCGAAGTGCTCAAGCAGATGCAGGACGGCGAGGCCGATGTGAATGCGCAGCGCCAGTCATCGGGCTATCCTACGCTTCACGTGGTGGGCTGGGCGGAAAGTCCGGTATACGACAAGGCCAGCCACTCCATGGTCTGGGCGCGCGACATCAAGTTCAGCGATACCTCGGTCGATACCCTGAATTACGATGTGCGCTCGCTGGGCCGTGCCGGGGTGCTCAGCGTCAACATGATCTCGAGCATGCCGCACCTCGCCGAAGTGAAGGCCGCTGCGCACGAATTTGCCGGCCATGCCAGTTTTGACGCCGGTTCGCGCTACACAGATTTCAACCCGGACATGGACAAGAAGGCCGAATACGGTGTCGGCGGCCTGGTTGCGGCGGGGGCAGGGCTGGTCATCGCCAAGAAGCTGGGCCTTCTGGCAATTGTCGGCAAGTTCCTGGTCAGCTTCCTGAAACCGCTTCTGGTCGGCATCGCGGCAATGTTCGCGGCGTTCAAGAACCGGATCATGGGGCTGTTCGGCCGCAAGACCGATCCGCTTGAAGGCGGCGACTAGACGTTGAACTTGAAGTGCATGACGTCACCGTCCTGCACAACGTATTCCTTGCCTTCCTGACGCAGCTTGCCGGCTTCCTTGGCGCCGCCTTCGCCGCCGAGCGCGACGAAGTCCTCATAGGCGATCGTCTCGGCACGGATGAAGCCGCGCTGCATGTCGGGGTGGATCTCGCCAGCGGCCTCGGGGGCCTTGGCCCCGGCGTGGACCGTCCAGGCGCGGGCTTCCTTGGGGCCAACGGTGAAGAAGGTCAGCAGGTGCAGCAGATCGTAGCCCGAGCGGATGATGCGGGCGAGGCCGGTTTCGTGCAGGCCCATCTCTTCAAGGAAGACCATCCGGTCGTCCATTTCCATCGTGACCAATTCGCTTTCGATCGCCGCTGAAACGATCACCGCATTGGCGCCTTCCGCCTTGGCCTTGGCAAAGACCTTTTCGCTGAATGCGTTGCCCTGCGCGGCGCTTTCTTCCTCGACGTTGCACACGTAGAGTACCGGCTTGGCGGTGAGCAGCTGGGCCGAATTGAAGACCTTTAATTCTTCCTCGTCGCTCGGCCGGGCAAGGCGGGCAGGCTTGCCCTCGCGCAGCAGTTCGAGCGCGCGGCCAAGCACCACTGCGAGAACCTTGGCTTCCTTGTCGCCTTGCGCGGCCTTCTTCTGCGCAGCGGGAACGCGCTTTTCCAAGCTTTCGAGGTCGGACAGCATCAGCTCGGTCTCAACCGTTTCGGCATCCGACACCGGATCGATCTTGTTGTCGACGTGCTGGATCTCGTCGTTCTCGAAACAGCGCAGCACATGGACGATCGCATCGACCTCGCGAATGTTGCCGAGGAACTGGTTGCCCAGGCCTTCGCCCTTGCTCGCGCCGCGGACAAGGCCCGCGATATCGACAAAGCCAAGCTGGGTCGGGATGATCTTCTGGCTGCCGGCGATCTTCGCCAGCTGGTCAAGCCGGGGGTCCGGCACGCCAACCTGGCCGACGTTGGGTTCGATCGTGCAGAACGGATAGTTCGCCGCCTGCGCCGCCTGCGTCTCGGTCAGCGCATTGAACAGGGTGGACTTGCCGACATTAGGCAGCCCGACGATACCGCATTTGAAACCCATTACACACTCCGCTTGGCGACGCGCGCCTATATGGGGAGTGCGATTGAATTGCTAGGCCGCTAGCGAAGCAAGATAGCGCTCCGCATCCGAGGGTGTGCGCATTGCTATCAAATTGCCCTTGAACCTGCCGAGCGCGGCCTGATTGCGATGGCGCCAGGCCCGGCGGAAATTCGCGACGTAAACAATGAATTCGGGATCCAGTCGCTCGGGACAACCATCGGTCATATCGGGCCGTGAACGACCGCGATACTGCCACCAGCGCTTTAGAACCCGCGCCAGGCACAGCCAAGTCGGATAGTCGAGGAGTATGACCGTGTCCGCCCGCTCGATCCTGAGCGGCAGGCTGGAGCCATAATTGCCGTCGATGATCCACCGGTCCTGCGCCAGAACCTCGCTCAGCGCGGCACGTGCCTCGTCGCGGTCGCGCTCGATCCAGCCAGGGAGCCAGCTCAGTTGGTCCATGTGGACGAGGGGCAGTCCGGTGCACTTGCCAAGTGCATGCGCGAAGGTCGATTTGCCGGCGCCTGGCGATCCGATGACAAGTACGCGCTGCATCACTCTCCTTCGCTTTGAAGTACTTGCCGATTGCGCTTGCCCCATTCTCCGCGTTTGCGTGAGAGATAGCGCGCAAGATCCTTTCCGCCGCGCTGCATGAAAGGATGGACAAAATATCCCAAAGCCCAGAAATTGGACCAATGTCGCGGTGGGTTGTTTGATCCATCGACCAGGATGTGGACATGATAGCCAGGCACACGGAAATTGAGCCGCGCGCCGATCGCAGTCACCTCGGACCACATTATCTGCTGCGTAAAGAGGTTGCCGACAATGCGGATCTCGTCACGGTCGATTTCGAGGCGGTAAAAAAATGCGCTGTTGATGGCCGCCAGAGTTCCCAGACCGAATGTGATCACTGTTGGCGGCATCATCGCCAGCGCAAGCCATTTCCCCTGTACCGCCGCGAGCGGCAAGCCGATCATCCCGAACGCCGTAAAACCAGCGAAAATTGGAATGAGAGGCACTACGATCAAATTGGCCCACCACAGTCTGCGAATGACGATGGCCTTATGCGCTCGCTCCCTTTCAGGCATCATTCTTCCTGCAGCCGCAACGCGACATCGTTCATGAACCGCACGTCATCGCCTTTGGCAAGCCAGTCTGCCTCGGTAGCAATGGCGCCCAGCATATCGGCCAGCGGATCCATTTCCGCCTTTGCGTAATTGCCCAGCACGTACCCGCTGACCCGGTCCTTGTGTCCCGGGTGCCCGATACCGATCCGAACGCGGCGAAAGTCGGGGCCGAGGTGCTGGTCGATCGAGCGCAGCCCGTTGTGCCCGGCAAGGCCTCCGCCGGTGCGGACCTTGACCTTGAACGGGGCGAGGTCGAGTTCGTCATGGAACACGGTCAGCGCATCGATGCCAAGCTTGTAGAAACGCAGGGCCTCGCTCACCGCACGGCCGCTTTCATTCATGAAGGTTGCGGGCTTGAGCAGCAGCACCTTCACGCCGCCGATCCGGCCTTCCTGCAGCCAGCCCTGGAACTTCTTCTGCACGGTGCCGAAGCCGTGCACTTCGGCGATCGTATCGATCGTCATGAAGCCGACATTGTGCCGGTGGAGGGCATATTGCGTGCCCGGATTGCCAAGGCCGACCCAAAGCTGCACGCCACTCTCCAAGAAAAAAGCCGGACCGCGTTACCACGATCCGGCTTGTAATCGTCAGACTTGCAATCCCGGTCAACCGCAAGGGCTAACCAAAGAGATTACTCGCTTGCGGCTTCGGTCTTCGAATTGTCGCCTTCTTCGCTGCGCAGGCCCGAAGGAGCAACGATGGTGGCGATAGTGAAGTCGCGATCGGTGATCGCCGAGGCCGAACCCTTGGGCAGGGTGACGTGGCTGATATGGATCGAATCGCCCACGTCGAGGCCTGTGACATCGATCTGGATGTCGTCGGGAATCTTGTCGGCTTCGCAAACCAGCTCAAGCTCGTGACGGACAATGTTCAGCACGCCGCCGCGCTTCAGGCCCGGCGAGGCTTCTTCGTTGGCGAAGACCACCGGCACGTTGACGTGCACGGTTGCATCCTTCGACAGGCGCAGGAAGTCAGCGTGGAGCGGACGGTCGGTGACCGGGTGGAAGGCTACGTCCTTGGGGAGCGTACGCACCTTCTTGCCGCCCACCTCGATCTCGACGATCGAGTTGAGGAAGTGGCCGGTGCCCAGCTGCTTGACCAGCAGCTTTTCCTCAACGTGGATTGCAAGGGGTTCTTCCTTGCCGCCATAGACAACGGCGGGGACGCGGCCATCACGACGCAGCGCACGGGAGGCTCCCTTGCCAGCCCGTTCACGCGTCTCGGCCGGCAGGTTCAGCGTATCGCTCATGGTACTTGCCTTTCAAAACTCTGTTTAGAACACTTCTCCGCCACGCCTCCAGGGATGACCACGAACGGAGAAGCGCGGGCCGTTAGCGGCAAAGACGCGCAAATGCAAGCTACTGGAGCCGGGTTACCGTGTAGCCGCGCTGGGCGAGCAGCGCGGGCAGGCCGTCCTTGCCGGCCATATGCGCGAGACCAACCGCGACGAAGGGATGGGCGCCGCGGCCAAGTTCGCCGACCAGTCGCTGGACCCAGGCCTGGTTGCGGCGCACCAGCAGTGCATCGCGCAGTTCGGCGTTGCCAAAGAAACTCGCGCCGGTTTCTGCATCGACCGTCGCCAGATCGCCGTGGGCCCAGGCTTTTTCCAGCTTGCGCAGGCTTGCCTCTTCCTCGGCATCACCGCTCAGCATGGCGGCCAGCAACGCGCGCTGTGCGGGTTCGGAGAGCCGGTCGAAAATGGCAAGCTGTGCAGCGGCGCCTTCGAATTCGCCGACCGGTTTGCGATAGGCATCGACCAGCGCGCTGTCGATCCCGTTGGCGGTGTAAGACGATCCGGCCGCCATCGCCGCATTCTGCAAGAGGAGTGCCGCCGCCCAGGTTTCGTACTTGTCCAGCGCTTGAGGGGCAAAGTGGTCTTCGGCAAGTTCGCTTTCCAGCTTGCTTCGCAGTGCCGGATCGACGCGGTCGGCAAGCGGGGGCAGGCCCGGACTGGTGTTTAGCGAAGCAAAGGCGCGGGCGGTTTCGGCATCGTCGTCGATCCGCGCAACCTCGACCAGAAGCCGGTCGGACTGCTCAAGCGCCGCCTCGATCCGCGGTGAGCGCCAATCGACCTTGGCCGGCAAGGCGTGGATCGTTCCGAACAGCCAGGCCTTTTGCCCGCCGGGTCCTTCGACGAGCCAAAGGGCGGGGCGTACTTCGGCCGGCTTCTGGCACCCTGCCAGCAACAGCGCGGCAAGGACCGAGAAAAGCAGGCCGCGCACCTTACTGGACACGGACAGCCTTGATCCCTTGCTTCGCGAGCACGTCCTGCACGCTGCCCTTACCGCCCAGGTGGCCCGCGCCAACCGCAATGAACACAGTGCCCGGCTGCTTGAGCCGGTCCTGGATCCACGCCGCCCAGGTGCGATTGCGGCTGAAGATCATTGCGTCGGCAAGCGCCGGGCTATCGCTATCCGAATTGAGCTGTGCGGCCAGCGCTGCGGCGTCGCCCTTGGACCAGTAGCCGACCATCTTTTCGATCTCGGCGTTGATCTCGGGCATCGCGTCGAGCACGTTGCCAAGGTATTCGAACTGCTGCTGCTGGCTCAGCTTGTCGAACTGGCCGAACTGAAAGTCGGCCGTTTCCAGACCCGTACGGGTGTGACCCAGGTCGGCCGCCCGCTTGGTCAGCGTGTTTTCGGCGCCCGACTGGATGTTGTAGCCGGCCTTTTGCAGTTGCAGGATAGGCAGGGTCGCCGCCGCAACCCAGGGCTTCTTCTGGTCGAACAACGAAACCGGCATTCCCAGTTTGGTCAGCGCGGCCTCGAACTGGACGCGCTGCTTTTCGCTCATCATCCGGCGCAGGTTCTGGTCGGCGGGCAGGGTGCCATGCCGCAGCAGCGCCTGGGCAACCTCGCCCATCGGCAAATCCGGCAGTTCGGTAACCAGCGTGTCCGAATGGTCGAGCGCGTAAGCCAGCGGACCGTTGAGCCAGTCGATACCGGGCGGCAGCAGGTGGATCGTCCCGAACAGGTAGATCGTGGTGTCGTGGTCGGCGATCTTCCACAGTGCCGGGTGCGCCTGGATTGCGGGTGCCTCCAGCGGGGCCACCTGCACCGGCTGCGGTGTGGGAAGGTGCTGCGGATCGGCCGGCGCGCTGCCGCTTCCGGCAAGGGCGGTGAAGGCGAACAGCGGAGCGAGAAGGCGCTTGGTCAGGATCATGGCGGTGTCCTAACCGGCCAATTGCTCACAGTCGATGAACGAATGCGCATATTGACCGCACTAGGCCCGTGCGCCAAAGGCGCGGCATGAGCCAGGCCGCCGCCCCGCTAAGTTTCCAGGACATGATCCTGACGCTCCATAACTACTGGAGCGCCCAAGGCTGCCTGATACTCCAGCCTTATGACATGCGCGTCGGCGCGGGCACATTCCACCCCGCTACCACGCTGCGCAGCCTTGGCCCCCAGCCGTGGAACGCGGCCTATGTCCAGCCAAGCCGCCGGCCTACCGATGGCCGCTATGGCGAGAACCCAAACCGGCTGCAGCACTATTACCAGTACCAGGTGATCATGAAGCCGAGCCCGGAGAACTTCCAGGAGCTCTACCTCGGCAGCCTTTTCGCGATCGGGATCGACCCACTGGCGCACGACATCCGCTTCGTTGAGGATGACTGGGAAAGCCCCACCCTGGGCGCCTGGGGGCTGGGCTGGGAAGTGTGGTGCGACGGGATGGAAGTCAGCCAGTTCACCTATTTCCAGCAGATGGGCGGGTTCGATTGCAAGCCGGTGGCGGGCGAGCTGACCTACGGGCTTGAGCGGTTGGCGATGTACATTCAGGGCGTTGACTGGGTCTACGACCTTAAGTTCAACAACGCCGGCGTCACTTACGGTGAGGTGTTCCTCAAGAACGAGCAGGAATTCTCGAAATACAACTTCGAGGTGGCCGACACCGCCAGCCTGTTCGATGGCTTCGCCAAGGCCGAAGCCGAATGCCGGCGCTGCATCGAAGCCGACGTCCCGCTCGCCGCCTATGACCAGGCGATCGAGGCGAGCCACCTGTTCAACCTGCTCCAGGCGCGCGGGGTGATCTCGGTCCAGGAACGCGCGAGCTACATGGGCCGGGTCCGCGATCTCGCCAAGGGGAGCTGCCAGGCGTGGATCGAGAAGAACACCCCGCAGTGGCAGGCTGACTTTCCGGAGTGGTCACTGTGAGCGACTTCCTCCTTGAACTGCGCTGCGAGGAAATCCCCGCGCGGATGCAGGCGGGCGCGCGCGTCGATCTGGAAAAACTGTTCCGCAAGGAAATGGACGCCGCCGGTGTTACGATCGGCGAAGTAACCGTCTGGTCGACCCCGCGCCGTCTGGCGCTGATCGCGCGCGCGCTGCCCGATGCGACGGCGGCGGTGAGCGAGGAGCTGAAAGGCCCGCGCGTCGGTGCACCGCCACAGGCACTCGAAGGCTTCCTGCGCAAGACCGGGCTCAGCGAAGACCAGTTGGTCGAGCGCGACGGGGTGCTGTTCGCCATCACCGAAAAGCCCGGCCGCGCCACCGCCGAAGTGCTCGCCGAATCGATCCCGGCAATCGTCCGCTCCTTCCCCTTTCCCACTTCTCCCCGTTTTTTCTCCCCCCCCCCC
>JBJTMA010000181.1:0-3170 GCA_046063295.1 Novosphingobium sp. | reverse complement strand
AGCGCAGCGGTGCCGCTGATCGCCCGGGTCTATCCCAATGGCGCGGCCGACGTGAACCACTTCCACGCCGCCGGCGGGATGGGCTACGTGATCCGCGAGCTGCTGGATGCCGGCCTTGCCCATGCCGACGTGCTGACCGTGGCGGAACGTGGCATGGCCGCCTATGCCGAGGAGCCGATGCTGGAAGGCGAGGCGCTGACCTGGCGTCCGGCCCCGGCCGCCAGCCTCGACGACACGATCCTCGCCCCGGTCGCCACCCCGTTCCATCCCGATGGCGGCATGCGGCTGGTTGAGGGCAACCTGGGTCGCGGCACTTTCAAGACCAGCGCGGTCGAGCCTTCGCGCTACACGATCGAGGCCCCGGCCCGCGTGTTCGACAGCCAGGAAGCGGTCCAGGCCGCATTCAAGGCCGGTGAGCTCCATCGCGACGTGATCGTGGTGGTGCGCTTCCAGGGGCCGCGGGCCAATGGCATGCCCGAACTCCACAAGCTGACCCCGCCGCTGGGGGTTCTGCAGGACAAGGGCTTCAAGGTGGCGCTGGTCACCGATGGCCGGATGAGCGGGGCGAGCGGCAAGGTGCCCGCCGCAATCCACGTCACGCCCGAGGCGCTGGGCGGCGGTCCGCTGGCCAAGGTACAGGATGGGGACGTGATCCGGCTCTGCGCCGACAGCGGCAGCCTTGAAGTTCTGGCCGATCTTTCGGGCCGCACAGCCGCAAGCCGCACCGAAGGCATGCAGGGCATGGGCCGCGAACTGTTCGCCTTCATGCGCCACCATGCCGATGGTGCGGAGCAAGGCGGATCGGCAATGCTGGCGGAGGCCGGGCTGTGAGCACGGCCCTCGTTACCGTCGATATCGGCGGCACCCATGCCCGCTTTGCCCTGGCCGAAGTGGCAGACGACGGCGCGATCACACTGGGCGAGCCGGCGACGCTCCACACCAAGGATCACGCCAGCTTCCAGACCGCCTGGGAGGATTTCGCCCGGATGCAGGGCGGCAGCCTGCCCGCTGCGGTTTCGATCGCGATCGCTGGCCCGGTCGGCGGTGAGGTGATCCGCTTCACCAACAATCCGTGGGTGATCCGCCCGGCTCTGATCCCCGAAAAGCTGGGCGCGGAAAGCTATACCGTGATCAACGATTTCGGCGCGGTCGGCCATGCGGTGGCCTGCGCCGGAGAAGAGCATTTCGTTCACCTGGCCGGACCCGACGCGCCGCTGCCAGCCGAAGGGACGCTCTCTATTGTCGGCCCCGGGACCGGGCTGGGCGTTGCCCACGTCTGGCGCGATGGACACGGCCATTACCGGGTCCAGGCGACCGAAGGCGGGCATGTCGACTATGCTCCGCTCGATACGATCGAGGATGCGATCCTCGCCCGGCTGCGCAAGCGCTATCGCCGGGTTTCGGTCGAGCGGGTGGTCTCCGGTCCGGGCATCGTCGATATCTATGAAGCGCTGGCCGGAATGGAGGGCCGCGCGATCCAGCAGGTCGACGACCGCACACTGTGGCAGCTTGGCACCAGCGGCGAAGACAGCCTTGCCGCTGCGGCTGTCGACCGGTTCTGCCTCTCGCTCGGCTCGGTCGCGGGCGATATCGCGCTCGCTCAAGGTGCTTCGGGCGTGGTGATTGCCGGCGGGCTCGGGCTGCGGATCAAGGACACGCTGCTCCGTTCTGGCTTTGCCGAACGCTTCCGCGCCAAGGGGCGGTTCGAAGCGCTGATGGCTGCCCTGCCGGTCAAACTCATCACTCATCCGCAGCCGGGCCTGTTCGGTGCCGCTGCGGCCTTTGCCAAGGAACATCTTTCATGAGCCCGATCGAAGCGATCATGCGCAAGGCCCCGGTGATCCCGGTGCTGGTGATCGAGGACCCCGCCCACGCCGCGCCGATTGCCCAAGCCTTGGTGGCGGGCGGACTGCCCGTGCTCGAAGTCACCCTGCGCACCGCCGCAGCGCTCGATGTGATCCGCGAGATGAAGCGGGTCCCGGGCGCGATTGTCGGCGCGGGGACGGTGCTCAACGAATATGCGCTCGAGGATGCGCTGAACGCGGGGAGCGAGTTCATCGTCTCGCCGGGATTGACCGAGCCGCTCGGCAAGGCGGCGATTGCGGCGGGAATTCCGTTCTTGCCCGGCACCGCCAATGCCAGCGACATCATGCGCGGGCTCGATCTCGGGCTCGACCGGTTCAAGTTTTTCCCGGCCGAGGCGAGCGGCGGGATTCCCGCGCTCAAGGCGATCGCCGCCCCGTTCGGGATGGCTCGGTTCTGCCCGACCGGGGGGATCACGGCTGCGACCGCACCCGACTGGCTCGCGCTGGATGCGGTGCTGTGCTGTGGAGGTTCTTGGCTGGTGAAGGATCCGAGCGATGTGGCCGCGATTGAGGCAGCAGCGCGGGCGGCGGCGGGGCTTCGGGTCTAACTCAATGAACACACAATCCCCGTTCGTCCTGAGGAGCGGCTGAGCGAAGCGAAGACGCGTCTCGAAGGACGCGAGCGCGGCAGTGGTTCGAGACGGGCCTTCGCTTCGCTCTGTCCCTCCTCACCACGAACGGTACTAGGAAGCTGCAATGACCGAATTGGAAAGCCTCCACGCCCGCTTGCAGGAACTCCACATTCGCACGGCGGAAACCCCGCTGTTCAACCCTGTGTTTCAGCTCGGGCTTGAACTTTCGCGGCGGATCGAGACCGGTGAGCTCACGCTGGACGCGGTCAATGCGCTGGTGTCCGAACTTGAGTGCGAAGGCCTCCAAGCCCGTGCAACTCGCCTTGCACGTTTGGTCGCGCCGGTTGCGCTGGAGGAGAACGATGCGCGGATTTCGGGGCTTTCCGACACCGCAGACTTCGCCCAATTCGCTGCAAAGTGGCAGCACCCGCTCGCCCACGTGGTATTCACCGGGCACCCGACATTTCTGCTGACCAAGGCCCAGTCGGCGGCCGTTGCAACCTCGGCCTCGTCGGGCGAGATCGGCGCGGCCACCACCTGCATCGCCCCGCATACCCGCGACACGATCACGCTCGATAGCGAGCACGCCGCGGCAATGGCGGCGCTCGCCCGGGCCCAGACCGCGCGCGACCGGATCGTCGGGCAGCTGCTCGATGCGGCCCGCTCGCGCTGGCCTAAGCAGTGGCGCAAGCTCGATCCGCTGCCACTGCGCTTCGCCTCGTGGGTCGGTTAC
>JBJTMA010000180.1:0-2759 GCA_046063295.1 Novosphingobium sp. | reverse complement strand
GGCCGAATTTGTCGGGCAAGCCGGGGCGAAGGACAACCTGAAGGTCTTCATCGATAGCGCACGCTCGCGGCGCGAGGCGATGGACCACGTACTGTTCTATGGCCCGCCCGGGCTGGGCAAGACCACGCTGGCGCAGATTGTGGCGAAGGAACTGGGGGTGGGGTTTCGCTGTACGTCCGGGCCGGTCATCGCCAAGACGGGCGATCTGGCCGCGCTGCTGACCAATCTGGAGCACGGCGACGTGCTGTTCATCGACGAGATTCACCGGCTCAATCCGGTGGTTGAGGAGGTGCTCTATCCGGCGATGGAAGACCGCGCGCTCGACCTGATCATTGGCGAGGGGCCATCGGCGCGCTCGGTGCGGATCGACTTGCCGGCCTTCACACTGGTCGGCGCGACCACGCGGCAGGGGCTGCTGACCACCCCGCTGCGCGACCGCTTCGGGATCCCGGTGCGGCTCAATTTCTACACGGTAGACGAGCTGGAACGGGTGGTGGCGCGCGGTGCCGGGCTGCTCGGCATCGGGATCGATAGTCTAGGCGCGCGCGAGATTGCGCGGCGCGCGCGCGGCACGCCCAGAGTGGCTGGGCGGCTGCTGCGGCGGGTGCGCGATTTCGCCCATGTCGCGGGCGATGGCACGATCACGCAGGCCATTGCCGATGCCTCGCTGACCCGGCTTGAGGTCGACGCGTTGGGGCTCGATGCGATGGACCGGCGCTACCTGACGATGATCGCCGATATCTACAAAGGCGGCCCGGTCGGGGTCGAAACGCTGGCCGCGGGTCTCTCCGAACCGCGCGATACGGTTGAGGAAGTGATCGAGCCTTACCTGATCCAGCTGGGCCTGATCGCGCGCACCGCGCGGGGGCGCTGCCTCAACGATCGCGGGTGGAATCACCTGGGAATCACCCCGCCAAATGGCACCCAGACCGGGCTGTTCGATCCCGGCGATGCAGGCTCCAACTAGGCTCCGTCGCTGATTTTCATAAGCAAAGCCACGCGGTTCGGTTCCATAATGGGACAGGTGCCCCTGGGCCTGCACACAAAATGCACTTTTCCCGGATCGGGGCAGCAAAAACACGGTTAACACGATTGTCGCCTTAATAAACCTGATGCCTTTTGTACTTACAGGGGCGAAATGGCAGCACAGGGCTGCCGGCAACTCAGGCTCCAACAGGTAAAGAGAGCACAAGCTATGTCGGTACGGATGGCACTGGTGAAACTCGCAGCGTTTGCTGCCGGCGGCGCGGTGATCGGGGGCGGGGCCGTTCACGTGGCTGAAGCACCGGCGGCTCAGACCACCTATGTGAAGCACGGTCCCACGCAGACCCACAAGGTCAAGCGCAAGAAACCGCGCCGGGTTGCCGTAAGCACCCAGCACAAGCGCCAGCGCAAAATCCGCCGCGTGGTGACGCGCAGCTATTCGTGCTCACCCCAGCAGCCGCAGCAGCAGATGGCGATGGTGCCGATGATGCCGCAGCTTCCCCCTCAGCCGATGCCCGAAGGCGGCAGCAGCGGCCAGACCGTCATTGTCGGCGGTAGCGGCGGCGGCGGCTTCGGCGGCGGCTTCTTCGGCGGGTTCTTTGGCGGCGGATCGAGCGGCGGCGGCGGCAGCGTTGTCGTAACCTCGACCACCACCGGCTCAACCTCAAGCTCCAGCTCGGGCGGTTCGTCCTCGACTTCGGGGGGTTCGACCTCCTCGTCGACCGGCGGGCTGACCAGCACCACCACCACCGGCGGCATCACCTCGAGCTCGACCACCTCGACCGGCGGCGTATCCACCTCCACCGGCGGTGTCTCGACTTCGACCGGCGGGGTCTCGACCTCGACCGGCGGCGTCACCAGCACAACCAGCTCGGGCAACGTCTCGACCAGCTCGGGCAACTACTCGTCAACTTCGTCGTCTTCGTCGGGCAACGTCTCGTCGTCGAGCTCGACCAGCTCTTCGACCTCGGGCAACGTCTCGTCGTCAAGCTCGACCAGCACCTCGACTTCGAGCAGCACCTCATCGTCGACCAGCTCGGGCGGCGGCACCACCACCACAACCGGCGGCACCGATGTGCCCGCTCCGCCGATGATGCTGCTGTTTGGCGCAGCCGCAGCCGGCGTGTTCAGCCGCCGCCGCCTGGCCAAGAAGGCGGCCTGACATCTGATAACAAAGCCTTTTGGGGGCAAAAGGGGGAAGGGCGGCCACTGTGCCGCCCTTTCTTTATGGCACCCCGACGTCTGCGTCAGACAAGCAAAAGGCTCCGCCCATACGGGACGGAGCCTCTTGCGTTAGCTGGCAGGACGGATCAGCTCGCCGCCAGTTTCCGCAGCACGTAGTGCAGGATCCCGCCATTGTTGAAGTATTCGATCTCGTTGGCGGTATCGATCCGGCACAGCGCCTTGAAGGTGAACTGGGTGCCATCCTTGCGGGTTACCTCAACCTCGACATCCTGGCGCGGGGTCAGCGTGGCGACGCCGCGGATCGTAAAGGTATCGTCACCGTTAAGTCCCAGCGTCTGGCGGTTTACGCCCTCGGGGAACTGCAGCGGCAGCACGCCCATGCCGACCAGGTTCGAGCGGTGGATGCGCTCGAAGCTTTCGACGATCACCGCCCGCACGCCCAGCAGCTTGGTGCCCTTGGCCGCCCAGTCACGGCTGGAACCGGTGCCGTATTCCTTGCCAGCGATCACCACCAAGGGGGTGCCCTCGGCCTTGTGCATCATTGCCGCGTCATAGATCGACATGACCTCGCCGCCGAACTGCGTCATCCC
>JBJTMA010000024.1:0-17645 GCA_046063295.1 Novosphingobium sp. | reverse complement strand
ATGGCGGATTCGTGTTCTATACCAACAGCCACAGCCGCAAGGGCGGGGAACTGCTCTCCAATCCGCAGGCAGCGATGCTGTTCCACTGGAAATCGCTGCGCCGACAGGTACGGATTGAAGGCACGGTCACCCCGGTGAGTGATACCGAGGCAGACGCATATTTCGCCAGCCGTTCGCGCGATTCGCAGATCGGCGCCCATGCGTCCGACCAGTCCGCGCCGCTGGCCTCGCGCGGGGCGTTCATGGCCCGCATCGCCAAGGTTGCGGCACGCTATCTTGTCGGCGAGGTGCCGCGCCCGCCGCACTGGACCGGCTTCCTGCTGACGCCATCGGCCATCGAATTCTGGATGGACCGCCCCTTCCGCCTCCACGAACGCCGCCGTTTCGAGCGCACGGCCGACGGTGGCTGGACCAGCGGATTGCTCTATCCGTGAGCAGTCACGGCAGCCTTAATCGCAGCGCCGCGCTTGCCTCGATTTCGGTGGCATCGCTACTCGTCGGGCTAAAGCTGTGGGCGGTGGTCGAAACCGGCTCGACCGCGATGCTCGGCAGCCTGGCCGATACGCTGCTCGACCTAATCGCCAGCCTCGCCACGCTCTATGCGGTCTGGCTGTCGGCACAGCCCGCCGACGAAGAGCACCGCTTTGGTCACGGCAAGGCAGAGGCGCTCGCGGCAATGTTCCAGGTCGTGCTGATTTCGATCTCTGCGCTGACCCTCGCGTTTCGCGCCGTCATGCAATGGATCGGCGGCGTGCGGCCGGAAAGTGCTGACGATGGCATCGCCGTTTCGGTGATCGCGATCGGTGCGACGCTGGCGCTGCTCGTCTGGCAGCGGCAGGTAATCGCCCGGACCGGGTCGATTGCGATCTCGACCGACCACCTGCACTACAAGTCGGACCTCGTGCTCAATCTCGCGGTGATCGCCGCCTTGGCGCTCGATACATATGCCGGACTGCCCAATGCCGACGCAGCGTTCGGGCTGGGCATCGCGCTGTGGCTCGGCTGGGGCGCGTGGCATGCATCGCAGGAGGCGGTCGAACAGCTGATGGACCATGAATGGCCCGAGGAACGGAAGGCTCGGTTTCTCGAGGTCGTCGCGATGCATCCCGAGCTTAAAGGTCTGCACGACCTGCGCACGCGGTCATCGGGCAACCGCGATTTCGTTCAATTCCACGTCGCGGTCGATCCCGACATGACGGTACGTGCAGCACACGACGTGATGGACGATATCGAGGAGAAGCTGCTGCGAGAATTTCCCGGGGTGGAAATCCTGATCCACCCTGATCCCGAAGGCCTGATCAACGAGACCGGCCTGGCGGCAAAGGACCTGCTTGCCGACCTTGAAGCGCCGCACGAACGGGGCAGCTAGAGCCCGCGGCCCTCGCCGCTGAGAAACGCGGCATAGCTTTTCGCAATGCCGTCTTTCAGCCCGGTCATCGGCTTCCAGCCAAGCGCGGCCAGCTTGCCATTGTCCATTAACTTGCGCGGGGTTCCATCGGGCTTCGAGGGATCAGTCGACATTGGCCCGTCATAGCCGACCACATCCATCACCAGTCGGGTCAGATCCATGATCGAGACGTCGCTGCCCGAGCCCACGTTGATGTGGCCCAAATCGGAATAGTGCCTAAGCAGGTGGACGCAGGCATCGGCGCAATCGTCCACGTAAAGGAATTCGCGGCGCGGGGTGCCGCTGCCCCATACCACGACTTCGCCGCCGGTCAGTTTCGCTTCGTGAACCTTACGGATCAGCGCGGGCATGACATGGCTGCCGTTGAGATCGAAATTGTCACCCGGCCCGTAAAGGTTGGTCGGCATCGCGCTGATGAAATCGCAGCCGTACTGCTTGCGATAGGCTTGTGCTAACTTGATCCCGGCGATCTTGGCAATCGCGTACCATTCGTTGGTCGGCTCGAGCGGGCCGGTAAGCAGGGCTTCTTCGCTGATCGGCTGTTCAGCGTGCTTGGGATAGATGCACGAAGAGCCGAGGAACAGCAGCTTTTCTACGCCGACCGATTCCGCCCCGGTCAGTACCGAAGTCTCGATCAGCAGGTTGTCCCTGAGGAATTCCACCGGCATCGAATCATTGGCAAGGATGCCGCCAACCCGCGCTGCGGCCAGCACCACCACTTGCGGGCGCTGGTTGTGCATCCAGCCGAGCACCGCGCGCTGGTCGGTGAGGTCAAGCTCGTCGCGCGCAGCAGTGATGACTTCGCAGTCTTCGGATGCGAGCCGCCGGACGATGGCGCTGCCAACCATGCCGCGATGACCGGCAACCCAGATTCGTTTGCCGGAAAATTCGAACGGGACTTCGCCCAGCATCAGCTGCCCCGCCCGATCGGCGCGGTGCGCATGGTTTCAAGGTCGGCCAAAGTCATTTCGCGAACCAGCTCGCGCACGCTGGTGGTAGGGGCCCAACCAAGCTTTTCGCGCGCCTTGCTGGCATCCCCGATCAGCAGATCGACTTCGGTCGGGCGGAAATAGCGCGGATCGACCGCAACCTTGAGCGTGCCGGTCTTCGAGCAATAGCCTTGCTCATCAGCCCCGCTGCCGCGCCATTCGAGTACGATCCCGGCATCGGCGAAGGCCCATTCGACAAACTGTCGGACCGTTGTCGTTACTCCGGTGGCGAGAACGTAATCGTCGCCCTGTTCCTGCTGGAGCATCCGCCACATGCCTTCGACATATTCGCGCGCGTGGCCCCAGTCGCGCTGCGCGTCGAGGTTGCCGAGATAGAGTACGTCCTGTCGCCCGAGCGCGATTGCCGCGGCGGCGCGGGTGATCTTGCGGTTGACGAAGGTCTCGCCGCGCAGCGGGCTTTCGTGGTTGAACAGGATTCCGTTCGAAGTGTGCATGCCATAGGCTTCGCGGTAGTTGACCGTGATCCAATAGGCATAAAGCTTGGCCGCCGCGTAGGGGCTGCGCGGATAGAACGGTGTGGTCTCGCGCTGCGTGACCTCCTGGACCAGCCCGTACAGCTCGCTGGTCGAAGCCTGGTAGAAGCGGGTCTTGCTTTCAAGCTTCAGGATGCGGATCGCCTCGAGCAGGCGCAATGTGCCCAGACCATCCGAATTGGCGGTATATTCAGCCGTCTCGAAACTTACCGCCACGTGGCTCTGTGCGGCGAGGTTGTAGATCTCGTCGGGCTGCACTTCCTGCACGATGCGGATCAGGTTGGTCGCATCGGTGAGGTCGCCGTAATGCAGTGTCAACTGCGGTGAGGGGACGTGCGGATCCTCGTAAATGTCGTCGATGCGGCCGGTGTTGAACGAGCTTGAACGGCGCTTGATGCCGTGGACGCGATAGCCCTTGTCGAGCAGCAGCCGGGCAAGATAGGCGCCGTCCTGGCCGGTCACACCAGTTATCAATGCAGTCTTGGTCACTTAGTTCTCTTTCGGAAATAGCCGGATTATCCGCGCGATAGCACGGCGCACGGGCTCATGCTGCCCCTCATCGGTTTTGCCCAGGCGGACCACAGTCACGCCATTTCCGCGCGATATCACGACAAATTGGCCCAGGTGTCCGTTTAGCGAAAAGACATTAGAAGGCAGGCCAGGCCACATCGCCGCTTCGCCCGGCGCGACCTTGTTGAGCCATGTCTGGGCGCCGTAGCCCACCATGTGCGGCGAACTTGTGGTCATGAAATCGATCCAGGCAACCGGCACAAGTTGTGCGCCCTTGATTGCCCCGCCTTCGCGCATGAATTCGCCGAACTTGGCCCAGTCGCGCGCGGTGCCGTGAATCAGGCTGCCCCCGATCAGCGTACCTGCTGCATCGAATTCGGGAACCATGCTCTTCATGCCGAGCGGTTCGAACAGTCGCGTGCGCAGGTAATCGCTGACCACGCGTGCACGCTCGGCGGGATTGGTGCTGGTGGTCAGCGAGCGCGCTGCAAGATCGGCCAGGATAACCGCGGTCGCCGAAGAATATTTCCACCGGGAGCCAGGCTCCGCCTCAAGCGGCTGAGCTTCGGCATAGGCCGCCATGTTGTCGCGTCCGTCAAGGAACAGCATCCGCACCGTGTCCGCTTCGTAAGGGGAGGCGGCCTCTTCGGTGTGCTTGAGGCCCGAATGCATCTGCAACAGGTTGCGCAGGGTAATCTCTCCCCGCGGATCGCCGGGACGTTGCCAGGCCGGGATCGGCACTCCTTCGTCAAGCCGCAGTCGACCATCGGCAACCAGCATGCCGATCATCACACCGGTTACGGTCTTCGCCATAGACCATGATACGAACCGCGTGTTCTCATGATAACCGCGGGCATAGCGCTCGGCGACGATCCGCCCGTCGCGCATTACGAGCACCGCGCGCGTTTCGCTTGTTGCCTTGTCATTGAACAGGGCATCCACGCTGCGCGCCAATGCCTCGCGGTTTACTCCGGGCTTTTCGACGACCGCCTTCATCGCATCGGCAGACAGCGGCGGAGGAGAGGGCGTGGTCGATGCCGAACAGGCGATCAGGGCTGGCAGCGCGAGCAGGGGCAGGATAAGGGACAGGCGGCGCGCGGACATCGCGCGCATCCCTTGCGCAAAGGCATGGCAATGGCAACCGCAAACCCGGCAACCGATACGAGGAGCAGACTGCGGCGGCGCGTGCTGTGGTTCGGTCTGGCCCTGATTGTGCTTCTGATCGCATGGTTCTGGTCGCCGCTCCGCGCTTATACCCGCACCAGCACCTCGTATGGCGCACGAGTCGCATGTTCGTGCCGGTTCATCGGCGGCCGGGAGCTGAGCGACTGCCGCAAGGACTTCGAACCTGGCATGGAACTGGTCATGCTTTCAGAGGACGATGCAGCCAAAAGCGTGACTGCACGCTATCCTCTGGTGGCCAGCCAGACCGCGACCTACCGCCCGGATTTCGGCTGCCAGCTGGAACCGTGGCAGGGGTAAGACGTTGATTCCGCATTACGAAGGGCAATCCGCGCAGAAATGACTGACAGCATCATCCACCCCGTAATCCTGTGCGGAGGAAGCGGAACGCGGCTCTGGCCGCGCAGCCGTGCGCAAAAGCCCAAACCGTTCCTGCCCTTGGTCGGCGACGAGACGCTGTTCGAGCAGACCGTCGGCCGCTGCGCCCGTGAAGCAGGTTTCGCGGCGCCGATCGTGGTGACCGGGAAGGCGCATCTCGAACATGTAGAAGCCCAGCTTGCGGGCAACCATGAGGCGCGGGTGATAGTCGAGCCATCTGCGCGCAACACCGCCGCCGCGATCGCGCTTGCTGCGCTGCGCCTGCCCGAGGACGCCGTGATGCTGGTCTGCCCCAGCGACCATCACATCGCCGATGCTGCCGCATTCCAGTCCGCCGCGCGTGCCGCCGCCGAACTGGCCGCTGACGGTTGGCTGGTATCGTTCGGGATCGAAGCCAAGTCACCCGAGACCGGGTTCGGATATCTCGAACGCGGCGAGACGATCGGCATGACCGGATACAAGGTCGCCCGGTTCGTCGAAAAGCCTGACCGCGCCCGCGCCGAGCAATTCCTGGCTCTGGGCACTTACGCGTGGAACGGAGGGATCTTTGCATTTCGAGCGGCGACGTTCCTTGAAGAGCTTGCGATGCACCGCCCCGCACTTGCTGCGCAGGTCCGCGCGGCAGTCTCGGAAGGGCGCGAAGAGGGCGCCGAATTCCATCCCGATGCTGAAGCGTTCGCTCGGATCGCCAGCGAGTCGGTCGATTACGCGGTCATGGAAAATACGGCGCGCGCTGCGATGGTTCCTGCCGACATGGGCTGGTCCGACATCGGTAACTGGGAGGCGCTGCATGCAGCCCGCGGCGGCGACGCTGCCGGCAACACGGCGATCGGACCGGCCGAGCTGGTCGATTGCCGCAACGTGCTGGTTGAAACCGATGGCCCGCGGGTTTCGGCGATCGGGCTGGAAGATGTCGTGATCGTGGTCGATTCGGGCGAGGTCCTGGTCACCACCCGCGCCGGGGCGCAGCTCGTCGGCAAGCTTGCGGGGGCAGTCAACCAGTGAGCGTTCTTCTGGCCACCACGCTATCCGAGCGGCCCTGGGGTGTAGATCGCCTCCCCTCGCCGTTCCACAGCCCTGCGGGTGAGCGGATTGGCGAGGTGTGGTTTACCCCTACGCCGCCACTCGACGCTCTGTTGGTCAAATACCTGTTCACCACCGAGAAGCTCTCGGTCCAGGTTCATCCGAGCGACGCGGACGCCCCGAAGGGATCGCGCGGCAAGGAAGAATGCTGGCTGATTCTCGACGCCGAGCCCGAAGCGAAAATCGCGATCGGGTTCAAGGCACCGATAGGCCCCGAGGCGATGCGTGCCGCCGCTCTCGACGGCTCACTTGAAGATCTCCTGGCGTGGTATCCGGCCCGGCCGGGAGATTTCTTCTATATTCCCGCAGGAACGGTCCACGCGATTGGGCCGGGGCTGACGCTGATCGAAACCCAGCAGAATTCGGACGTCACTTATCGCCTCTACGATTATGGGCGTGGACGCGAATTGCATCTCGACGCGGGAATCGCAGTCGCCGACGGCAGTCCTTACGATCCCGCGAACCGCCGCCACGTGCCGCGTAGCGGAGAAGTCGCACTGGTGAAGGGGCCGCACTTCCGGCTCGACCGCCTCGACGGCCCGCCCTCGGCGGCAACAACGCTGCGGTATGATGGTCCGCTGCTGGTACTCCCGCTCGACACGCCGCTCGAGGTCTGCGGTGAAACGGTCGGGCCGGGCCAGTGCGCGCTGGCGCCCTCGCTCGCCAAGGTCGAATTCGCGGGGCGCAGCTTGATCGCCCAGCCGCTTTAGGCTGCGGTCGATTCGATCCAGCCACCGCCGATCACGCGCTCACCTGCATAGATCACCGCCGCCTGTCCGGGCGCAACGCCGTATTCGCTCTGGGCAAAACGCAAAGTACAGTCGGCGCCGTCACCAAACGGTCCGTCGATTGCCACCGGCACCGGCTTGGCGAGTGAGCGAACCTTCGCGGTCAAAGGTGCATCGGGCAGCGGGCCTATGCGATTGGTTTCGGTAATCCGCGCGCTTGACACCGCCAGCATCTGCTTGGGCCCGACCATTACGCGGGCCTTGGCGGCATCGATCCCGGTCACATAAAGCGGCTCCGTCAGTCCGCCTATTTCCAGGCCTCGGCGTTGACCTACGGTATAGTGGATAATGCCCTTGTGGCGGCCCAATATTGCGCCGCTTTCGGCATGGACGATCTCGCCCGGCTCGCCGCCTTCGGGCCGCACGCTTCGTACGATCCGGGCATAATCGCCGTCGGGAACGAAGCATATATCCTGACTGTCGGGCTTGGCCGCAACCCGCAGCCCCGCGGATTCCGCCAGCGCGCGAACCTCACTCTTGGGCAGGCCGCCCAGCGGGAAGCGCAGATAATCGAGCTGCGCTTCGGTCGTCCCGTAAAGGAAGTAGCTCTGATCGCGCGCCGGATCGAGCGCGCGATGGAGTTCCGGTCCAGCCGCGCCGATCACACGGCGCACATAATGCCCGGTCGCAAGACAATCCGCGCCAAGCTCACGCGCCATGTCGAGAAGGTCGGTGAACTTGGGCCCCATGTTGCAGCGTATGCAGGGAATCGGGGTGCGTCCGTTAAGGTAATCGTCGGCAAAGCGTTCGACCACTTCGTCGCGGAATGCGCTTTCATGATCGATGACATGGTGGACGATCCCAAGCCGGTCCGCGACGCTGCGGGCATCACGGATGTCATCGCCGGCGCAGCAAGCCCCTTTGCGCTTTGCCGCCGCGCCTTGATCGTAGAGCTGCAACGTTATCCCAATAACTTCGGCGCCGGTCTGCGCCGCGAGCGCCGCGACCACCGAACTGTCGACCCCGCCCGACATTGCAACCACGATCCGCCGCGCGGACAGCGGACCATCCAGCTGGAACAAAGTGTCGCTATCGGCAGAAGCAGGAGGGGCGAGGGGCATGGCAGGCGCCGCATACACGCGCCCTGCGGCCATGGCAAAGCGTGGTTATGGCACTGCGCAATTCGGTAAGCATTGTCACCACGGGGTAAACCCGGGCTTTACCCGATATTGACCTTGTTCGCCTAAACCCGGGCTCATGGAATTAGCCAACGACCTTCGGATCGCGCCCAACGGCCACGGTACCAGCCTTGCTGCAATGGCAGCGGGCTTTGCCGCGCCTGAGTGGAACGGCCTTCATGCCCGGCTTAGCGCGGCGCACGCGCTTCGCCGCGAAATGACCCGCGTCGAAACGCCAGGTAAGCGGCTTTGCGGACGCTTTTTCGACTGGCCGGTGCAGGACTGCGACGGTCTGGATGGAAAACCGGCCGTTAACCTCAAAGATTCAACAGATCGCAAAGAGCCGCGGAGCATTGGTACCGGTACTGCCGGAATGGTCCATGCCGGCGACCGGGAACAATGATGATCGAGAACCAGAAAATTCGTCCAGCCATGGTGATCGGCCCGCTCGGCGAGCCGCTGACCCTCGATTCGCTGCCGGCGCCTTCGACCACCCGCTGGGTGGTTCGGCGCAAGGCCGAAGTCGTAGCTGCGGTCAACGGCGGTCTCCTGACCATTGATGAAGTTTGCGAGCGCTACAACCTGACGCTCGAGGAGTTTGCTTCCTGGCAACGTGCCGTCGATCGCTCGGGCATGCAGGGTCTTCGCGTTACCCGCATCCAGCATTACCGCGACCTTTACGAGCGCCAGCTCAAGTACTGAGTCACGGCCTTATAATGAATTCGGTGCGGCCGGGGCGGATTACATCCTCCCCGGCCGTTCTGTTTGGGCTACCTGTGCAGTGTTGCTGGAAGGATGCAGTTCAACGACCTCCCGGCGCTGTTTGACGAGCCCGGCATTGCTGGAATGTCCAGCCCTCTCTATTGCAAAGTCCGGCTTTTTGCCCGCTGCAGCGGCTCCATGGTTTCAGGACTTGCCGAGGGTGATATAGCATAGTAATACAGTGGGGGCCGGAGGCGCAATTGTCTCGGGCGTTGGGTCTGACGGCATGCATGTCGCCGTATCCGCAATTTGAAGGCAGTTGCTGCGATGAATATCGAATCCAGGATCGATGCGGACACGTTCACCGGGACGAATCCGCTGCTCGACGACGAAGGGCAGGGGCGCAGCAAGCGTCGCCTGGTTATCGCCGGCGTTGCGCTGTTGCTTATCATGGCGGCGATCTGGTTCATCATTCATCGCGCGGGCGCGGGCGCCGCAGAAGAGGCTGACAAGAAGAGCGCAGCCCCGGTGGTTACAGTGATCACCCCTGGCCGGGCGACGATCGAAGGAACGATCAATGCAACCGGCACACTTGCGGCACGGCGCGAATTGCCGGTTGGCATCGCGGGTGAAGGCGGGCAGGTCGTTTCGGTTCTGGTCGAGCCCGGACAGTGGGTTCGCGCGGGCCAGGTTCTAGCGGTGATCGACCGCTCAGTTCAGGTGCAGCAGCAGTCAAGCCAAGCGGCGCAGGTTTCGGTTGCTCGCGCCAATGCCGATCTCGCCCAGGCCAATCTCGATCGCGCGCTCAAGCTGGTCGACAAGGGTTTCGTCTCGAAAGCGGACGTCGATCGTTTGCGCGCAACGCGTGATGCCGCCTATGCACAGGTGCGTGTCGCTGGCGCCCAGTTGGGGGTTCTGCAGGCGCAGAGTCGCCGCCTAAACGTGGTCGCGCCGAGCGCCGGGCTCGTGCTTGAACGCCGGGTTGAGCCGGGCCAGGTGGTCAGCGCGGGTTCGGGGGTGCTGTTCCGTCTCGCCAAGGACGGCGAAATGGAACTGAAGGCCCAGCTTGGCCAGGCTGACCTTGCCCAGATCGCGCCCGGGGTGACAGCCAAGGTCACGCCGGTGGGTTCGACCAATGCTTACACCGGACAGGTCTGGCAAAAGGCGCCGGTCATCGATCCGGCTTCACGCCAGGGCTTTGCGCGGATTGCACTTGCCTATGCACCCGATCTTCCGCCGGGAGGCTTTGCCAGCGCCGAGATCAAGTCGGGCACCGTGGTCGCTCCGATGCTGCCGGAAAGCGCGATCCTGTCCGACAGCAAGAGCAGCTATGTCTACATCGTGGGCAAGGATAACAAGGTGGCGCGCCGCGACGTCAAGCTCGGCATCGTGACTGCCCAGGGCATCGCGATCGTCTCCGGCCTGGCCGGCAATGAGCAGGTGGTGTTGCGCGCCGGCGGATTCCTGTCGCCGGATGAAAAGATCAAGCCTGTCGTGGCCAAGCAGTAAGCGTCGCGGCGCAAGGATAGACCCATGAACTTCCGCAATATTTCCGCTTGGTCGATCCGCAACCCGGTCGTCCCGATCGTGCTTTTCATCGGGCTTATGATCGCCGGGATCATGAGCTTCTCGACCATGGAAGTTCAAGACAACCCCGATATCGAATTCCCCGGGGTCGTGGTGGTCATCGCGCAGCCGGGTGCAGCTCCGACCGAAATCGAAACCCAGATCACGCAAAAGGTCGAAGCCGCGGTGCGGACGATCAGCGGGGTCGAATCGATCAGCTCGACCGCATCGGAAGGCAACAACCAGACCTTCATCGAATTCCAGATCGGTGAGGACATCAACGAGGCGACCAACGAGGTCAAGAACGCGGTCGACCAGGCGCGCGGATCGCTGCCTGACGGAATTCTCGAACCGCAGATCTTTAAGCAGCAGACCTCCTCGGACCCGATTGCCTACTTTGCCGTGTCAGCCGACGACATGACGATCGAGCAGCTTTCGTGGTTTGTCGACGACACCGTGACCAAACAGTTGCTGTCGGTGACTGGCATGGCCTCGGTCGACCGGCAGGGCGGCGTGGACCGCGAAATCCGGGTCATCCTCGATCCGGCGAAGATGCAGTCGCTGGGCGTTTCTGCCACCCAGGTGAACTCCGCACTGCGCGGTCTCAACACCAATGCGGCAGGCGGCAAGGCTGAAATCGCCGGTTCGCGCCAGTCGGTGCGCGTGCTGGGCAATGCCCAAAGCGCCTACGAATTGTCGCAGCTTGACGTTCCACTGGGCGGCGGACGCACGGTCAAGCTCTCCGACTTCGCCAACGTGTCCGACAGCTGGAGCGAAGTCACCAGCATGGGCAAGATCAACGGCAAACCGGTGGTCACCTTTGCGATGTCTCGTGCCCGCGGAGCGTCGGACGTTTCGGTCTTCGACGACGCCGTCAAGCAAATCGACAAGCTCGAAAAGGACCACCCGGGCGTGCATTTCACGCGGCTGTTCTCTTCGGTCGATTACACCAAGCAGCAGTACGAAAGCTCGATCTCCTCGATGGTCGAGGGCGCGATCCTCGCGGTCATCGTGGTGTTCTTCTTCCTGCGTGACTGGCGTGCGACGGTCATCTCGGCCATCGCCATTCCGCTGTCGGCGATCCCGACCTTCTGGATCATGCACGCGTGGTTCGGCTTCACCCTTAACTCGTTGTCGCTCCTCGCACTGGGGCTGGTCGCGGGGGTGCTGGTCGATGACGCGATCGTCGAGATCGAGAACATCGTCAGACACATGCGAATGGGCAAGAGCGCTTACCAGGCCGCAATCGACGCCGCCGATGAAATCGGCCTCGCAGTTGTCGCGACTACATTCTCGATCGTCGCGGTGTTCTTGCCGGTCGGGTTGATGCCGGGCGTGTCGGGCCAGTTCTTCAAGAACTTCGGGATTACCGTCGTGATCTCGGTCCTCATCAGTCTGGCGGTTGCGCGCATGATCACCCCGATGGTTGCCGCGTACTTCCTCAAGGCGCACGGCCATCAGGAACACGCTGGCGGGCCATGGATGGAGCGATACCTGCGGGTCCTGCACTGGACGCTTGATGCCACCAAGGCCAAGGCGATGCGTGCGGCGATCCAGCCAGTGCGCGCAAATGTCCTCTATCGTACGCTTTCGGTTGTCCTTGTGCTGCTGATCGGCGCCGCCTTTTTTGCCGGGCTTGGCGGGGTCGTGGCCGGGGCCAACATGGTCAAGGCGATGCTTGACGGCGCGCTTGGCGTTTCGGCGACCGACGGGTTTCTCTCACGCATTTTCGTATTGCTCGTCTCGATGATCTATTGGACGGTTGCCCTGGCGATAGGCTTGGGGCTGGGTTGGCTGGTCGGCTGGCTGATGGTCAAGCTGACCCGATTGCTGGGCCGCATGTTCGGGCGCGGATTCACTGCTTACTATGGCACTGTGCTCGAGCGGCTGCGGGCCCGCGGACACGACCACCGCGTCTGGATGGTCGGGACCGGCTTTGCTTCGCTGTGCCTTACGATCAGTCTGTTCATGACTGTGCCGGGACAGTTCTTCCCCGACGTCAACCAGGACTTCGCGATGGTCAACATCGAGATGGTTCCCGGGACTACCATTGCGCAAACTGCAGCAGTTGCCGACCGGGTTGCAGCGCTGATCAATTCTCAGCCCGAAGTCGATCACGCGCTCGAACGTATCCGCGAGGGCAATGCCCGCCTGCTGATCATGCTCAAGTCCAAGCGCGAAAAGACCAGCCAAGAGTTTACCCGTGACCTGACCCCGCAGCTTCAGCAGTTCGCCGACGCGCGGGTGAGCTTCCAGGATCTCAATGGCGGCGGCGGCGGTGGGACCGGGCGACCGATTTCGGTCATGCTTTCGGGTTCCGACTCCGAATTGCTCGAAGACACGGCGGCGAAACTCGTCGAACAGATGTCGAAACTCAAGGAAGTGGTTGCCCCGCGGATCGCGGCGGACATGCGCCGCCCCGAAGTGCTGATCAAGCCGCGGCTCGATCTTGCGGCAAGCATGGGTGTTACCACCTCGGCGCTCAGCCAGACCATCCGCATCGCAACGATCGGTGACATCGACCAGAACGCCGCGAAGTTCTCGCTTTCGGATCGCCAGGTCCCGATCCGCGTGCGGCTGAGCGAGGATGCGCGGCGCGATCTTTCGACGATCCAGAACCTGCCGGTGCCGACCGCCAGCGGCGGTTCGGTACCGCTCGCCACCGTGGCCGACATTTCGTTCGGTTCCGGCCCGGTCTCGATCCAGCGCTACAACCAGAACCGCCGGGTTGTCGTCGGCGCCGATTTGCCCCCGGGCGTGGCCAAGGGGACCGCCGACGCAGCCATCGCCAAGCTTGATATTATGCAGCATCTGCCGGCCGGGGTTTCCAAGGAGCCGTTCGGGCAGGACAAGTGGCAGCAGGAGATGGTGTCGAGCTTCTTCAAGGCGCTTCTCGCCGGGGTCCTGCTGGTGTTCTCGGTGCTGGTGCTGCTCTACCACCGCTTCATTTCGCCGCTGGTCAACATGAGCTCGCTGTTCCTCGCCCCGCTTGGCGGGCTGATCGCGCTGCTGGTGGTCGGCCAACCGCTGTCGATGCCGGTATTCATCGGGATCCTTATGCTGTTCGGCATCGTCGCCAAGAACTCGATCCTGCTGATCGACTTCGCGATCGAAATGATGGCTTCCGGCGCCGACAAGTTCGAGGCAATCATCGAAGCCGGCCACAAGCGTGCGCAGCCGATCGTGATGACCACCGTGGCGATGACCGCCGGCATGGTTCCCACCGCGATTTCCCTGTCGGGTGACGGCGCATGGCGCGCACCGATGGGAACCGTGGTGATCGGCGGCCTGATCCTTTCGACCCTGCTCACCCTGCTGATCGTGCCCGCGGGATTCAGTCTTGCCGATGGCATGGAAAAGCGGCTCGGGCCGTGGCTCAGCCGCAAGATGCTGAGTTCGGGCGCAGACGATCCGGGCCAACTGCCGCAACCGGATCCCGGGCAGAAACCGGTCCCGGCTTATCGGATCGGTGACGATCCAGGGACCGTTCCCGCCGAGTGAGAACCGCGCGACCCGGGCGGGCAATCCGGCGGGCTGAGGTGTCCGTGCCCGATCGGGCCAGATCGATGCGGCTGTTCGCCACAGGCATGCTGCTGGTCATGGCTGCGCTGTTTCTGGTAGCGCGGTATTTTCGGGATCTCCACCCGGCCTGGGGCTATGTGCTCGCTTTCAGCGAGGCGGCCATGGTCGGGGGCCTGGCCGACTGGTTCGCGGTGACCGCGTTGTTCCGCCGCCCGCTCGGACTGCCGATCCCGCACACCGCGATCATTCCCGAGAACAAGGATCGCATCGCCGATACCATGGCCGCGTTCCTCCAGGAGAACTTCCTCACTCCGCAAGTCGTAGCGCGGCGGCTGGGCGCGACGAACGTGGCGCTTGCCGCGGGCAACTGGCTCGCCGATCCGCGCGGCGGCAGTGGTGGAAGGATTCGCGCTGGCGCGGCGGAGCTTCTGGCGCAGATACTCGAATCGCTCGATCCGGAACGATTGGGCGTGCAGGTACGCGGCGGCCTGGTCCGCCAGCTTGGCAAGCTAGAGATCGCGCCGCTGTTAGGCGGCCTCGTTGAAACCGCAATCGCTGACCGGCGCCACCTTCCCGTGATCGACAGCCTGGTGCGCTGGGCCGGGCTCACGCTTGAGGATAACGAAGAGCTGATCCGCGACATGATCCACCGCCGCGCCAATGCGGTGCTGCGTTGGACCGGCCTGGATGAAACGCTCGCCAATTCGGTGCTTGATGGAATCTACAAGCTGCTTGCCGAAGTGATTGTCGATCCAGCCCATCCCCTTCGCGGCAAGATCGAGGAAGGCCTCGCCAAACTCTCCGTAGACCTCAGACAGGATGCCGAGCTGCGCGCCAAGGTCGAACGGATGAAAGACGAACTGCTCGCCAACCCGGCCGTGGCCAAATGGTGGCAAGGGGTTTGGGAGCGCCTGCGGCTAGGCTTGCTCAAACGCCTGCGCAGTCCCGGTACGGCGATCGGCGGGCAGTTGGGCGATGCGCTGGCCGAACTGGGTGCCGCCTTGCAGGGAGACTTGCGCATGCAGCGCCAGGTCAACCGTTTCGCGCGGCGCACCTTGGTTGGAATTGCCCAGCGCTATGGCGATCAGATCGTCAGACTGGTCTCCGAAACGGTCAAGCGCTGGGATGCCGAAACGGTTACCACCCGGATCGAAGGTGCGGTCGGACGCGACCTGCAATTCATCCGCATCAATGGTACGCTGGTGGGCGGCCTCGTCGGCGTTGCGATTCACGCATTGGATACGTTGCTATGAGCGGACTTGTCCTGACCACCGAACGGCTCGAATTGTGGCGACCCCAGGCCAGCGATTTGGACGGGCTCAACGCGATCAATACCGACCCGCGGACCCTCACCTATCTTGGCGCCTGGTCACCCAGCCGCGCCGATACCTTCGCCCGGCTGACCCGCAACGCCGGATCGTGGGCGCTGTGGGGTTATGGCACCTTTATGGTCCGCCAGCGCGGACAGTCCCGGATCATCGCCAATATCGGCGTGTTCCGCTCGTACCGGGGCTTCGCCCACGGCCTCGACGATGTGCCCGAAGCCGGATGGATCGTTCATCCCGATTTTTGGGGGAAAGGAATCGCCAGCGAGGCCATGCAGGCGGTGATGCCCTGGTTCGACGAGGTGCACGGCCGGCAGCGTGTCGCCTGCATGATCGAGACCGGGCATGCGGCATCGGAGCGGGTGGCGGCGATGCTAGGCTTCGTCGAATACGCGCGGCACCAGCAGCCCGGCGAGCGTCCACTGGTGCTGTACGAGCGGACGCCAGCCTAGGGTACGAAGAACACCACGTTGTTGACGTAGTAGGACCTGACCGGCTTGCCTGCCGCATCAATCGCCGGCCTGAAGTGTGCCCGCTGCTTGATCAGTTGGCAGACCAAATCGGCAAATGGATCGTCCTTGTAGCGGCGCAGCACCTTGCAACCGGTCACGCCGCCGCGTTCGTCGATATCGAGGCGGAACTGTACCAGTCCATCCTGCCTGCGCCGGAGCGCCTTGTCTGGATAGTCTTTGTAAGTGATCCAGCGCGCCGGGCTCTCTGTTGGCTGCGGGTGACGCTGGAGTTGTGCCTGCACAACTGGATCATAACCCAGCGCGGTCAGCAGTGAATCCGTGCATGCGCGCATCGCAGCCATAGGCGCGGCAAGCGATCCCGTTTCGAGGCGGTAGGTCTTGTCGGCAAATGCGATCTTGGCCGAAGTAGTTGCGGCCTCCATCGCCGGACTCACCTGTGCCACGCTGTCATCGGCCGCGTTGACCACTTTTCCGTCAAGCCTGACATGCGTGAACATGACGAATGGCTTCTGGCCCGCGCTGGCACCGTCCGCCGCCTGCGGCCGGGGCCACATCGTTTCGCCAAAGCCGAGCTTGATTGGTGCAGCGACCCGTTTGGGGGTGAACATCGCCCCGGTCAGTACGACGTCGAAATCGCTCGCGGGTTGGTATCGTGTCAAACTCAGTACGACCAGATCATCACCTGTGCCGAAGCCGGCCAGCAAATGGCACGAATCCTCGTCGTAATTGACTTCCCATTTCGTGACCTTGGTGAGTGAAACGGGTTCGGCTGGTGCGGCGAGAGCCGGCTGAACCGCGGTCCCCACCATAGCGGCCAGTCCAATCATTGCGCAGCAGCGCATTGCAATTGTCTTTGTCATTATGATCACTGGTTAAATGCGACCGCTCCAAAAGAAAAGGCCCCGCCGAAGCAGGGCCTTTTTGTTTCGCGTTACCGCATGATCAGAGCTTGGATGTCAGCTCGGGCACCACGGTAAACAGATCGCCAACCAGGCCGATATCGGCGACCTGGAAGATCGGCGCGTCCTCGTCCTTGTTGATCGCGATGATGGTCTTGGAATCCTTCATGCCGGCAAGGTGCTGGATCGCGCCCGAGATGCCGACCGCGATGTAGACTTCCGGCGCGACGATTTTGCCGGTCTGACCGACCTGGTAGTCGTTGGGGACATAGCCCGCATCGACCGCGGCGCGGCTGGCGCCGACGCCTGCGCCGAGCTTGTCGGCAAGCGGGAAGATCATGGCCTTGAATGTGTCCGCATCCTTGAGCGCGCGGCCGCCCGAGACGATGATCTTGGCCGAGGTGAGTTCGGGGCGCTCGCTCTTGGCGATTTCGGAGCCGACGAAACTGCTGGTCCCGGTGCTGCCTGGACCCGAAACGGCTTCAACCGTGCCGCTGCCACCGCTGGTCGCCGCCTTGGCGAAGGCGGTACCGCGCACGTTGATGACCTTCTTGGCGTCCTTCGACCGCACGGTCGCAATCGCGTTGCCGGCATAGATCGGGCGCTGGAACGTGTCCGGGCCCTCGACCGCGATGATGTCGCTGATCTGCATGACGTCGAGCATCGCCGCGACCCGCGGCGCGATGTTGCGGCCGGTGGTGGTGGACGAGGCGAGCAGCACGTCGTGGCTCTCCATCAGCTTGGCGACCAGCGGCGCGACGCTTTCCGCCAGCTCATGATCGAGCCCGGCGTCGGCCGCCACATGGACCTTACCGATGCCGGCGATGGTCTTGGCGTCTTCCGCAGCCGCCGCCGCGTCCGCGCCGACCAGCAGCAGATGCGCTTCGCCGCCGAGCTTGGCCGCGGCACCGAGGGTGGCGAGCGTCGAATCCTTGACCTTGCCGCCCGCATGCTCACCGAGAACCAGGATCTTCATGCGACAACTCCCAGGGACTTCAGCTTAGCAACGAGTTCGTCGACCGACCCGACCTTGGCGCCACCCTGGCGCTTGGCGGGTTCGACCACCTTCAGCGTTTCGAGCCGCGGCGACACGTCCACGCCGTAATCGGCGGGCGTCTTGCTCGCCATCGGCTTCGATTTCGCCTTCATGATGTTCGGCAGCGAGGGATAGCGCGGGTCGTTGAGGCGAAGATCGGTAGTGACGATCG
>JBJTMA010000179.1:0-8113 GCA_046063295.1 Novosphingobium sp. | reverse complement strand
TGGACCTGGGACAAACCCAGCGGTGGACGCTTCGCCAACATCAACCGCCCGATATCGGGCGCGACCGCGGAGAAGGAGCTGCCAGTCGGCAAGCACCCGTTCCAGCTCTACTCGCTCGGCACCCCGAACGGGATGAAGGTGACGATTCTGTTCGAGGAGCTGCTCGCCGCCGGGCATTCCGGTGCCGAATACGATGCCTGGCTGATCAACATCGGCGAAGGTGACCAGTTCGGGTCGGACTTCGTGGCGATCAATCCCAATTCGAAGATCCCGGCGCTGCTCGACCTCTCCGGCCCCGAACCGATCCGCCTGTTCGAAAGCGGGGCGATGCTGCTCCACCTTGCCGAGAAGTTCGGCGCCTTCATCCCGACCGACGCGAAGGGCCGCGCCGAGACGCTGAGCTGGCTGATGTGGCAGATGGGCAGCGCGCCGTTCATCGGCGGCGGGTTCGGGCATTTCTACGCTTATGCGCCGATCAAGATCGAATATGCGATCGATCGCTATGCGATGGAAACCAAGCGGCTGTTCGACGTGGCCGACAAGCGCCTGGGCGAAGTGCCCTACCTTGCCGGTGACGAGATCACGATCGCCGACTTCGCCACGGTCCCGTGGCTCGGCGCGCTTTACCGCGGGCTCGCCTACAACGACGCCAAGACTTTTCTCAGCCTCGACGAGTACAAGAACGTCGGTCGCTGGGTAATGGAGCTGACTTCGCGCCCGGCAACCAAGCGCGGCATGCTGGTCAACCGCGCGATGGGCGGTGAGGAAGGCACCTTCCTGCGCGAGCGCCACGACGCCAGCGACTTCGATACGCTGAAGCCCGGCACGCTTTGACCGCACAACCGGTTGCCTTGCGGGCGCGCTCTGCTATGAGCGCGCCTCGCTCGTGCTGGGGCGTCGCCAAGCGGTAAGGCACCGGTTTTTGGTACCGGCATGCGGAGGTTCGAATCCTCCCGCCCCAGCCAGCCTTTTCCGTTTCCAACGCGATCCGTTTGCCAGCGAGCCGATTATGCGGCTAGCAGTGGCGCGGGACATCGGGGAGGACGGGTAAATCCATGACTACGGCAAGCACCGCATCAGGCAGCCAGCCCAAGGGGATCTACTACCTCGCCTTCACCGAGCTGTGGGAGCGATTCTCGTTCTACGGGATGTCGGGCCTGCTGGCCTTGTACATGACCAAGGAGTTGCTGCTTCCGCACAATGCGTCGCAGGTCATCGGGCTTGCCGCGCTGCGCAACATGCTCGGACTGTTTCTGGGGCCGATGACCGATGTCGCAGTGGCTTCGATGGTCTATGGCCTTTACGCGGGGCTGGTCTATTTCACCCCGATCATCGGCGGCTGGGTGGCTGACCGCTTGCTGGGAACCAAGCGCACGGTGATGATCGGCGTCCTGCTGATGAGCGCAGGCCACCTCGCGATGTCGTTCTATTCGACGTTCCTCATCGCCTTGTTGTTGCTGATAGTCGGGTCGGGGTTCCTCAAGGGCAATATCTCCGCGCAGATCGGCAAGCTTTACCCAGCGGACGATCACCTGGGCCGATCACGCGGGTTCACGATCTTCTCGACCGGGATCTGCATCGGTTCGGCGGGCGGGCCGTTCGTCACCGGCCTGATTGCGCAGCTGTATGGTTGGCACGCGGGCTTTGCCACGGCCGCCGCGCTGATGCTGCTAGCTCTGGCCGCGTATATTATGGGCCAGAAGTACCTCCCCGACGATCGCCCGGCCCAGGGCAAGCGCGAGAAGGCCGCGCCGCTCACCCCCGCGGAATGGCGCCGGGTCGGTTTCCTGCTGGTAGTGATCGCGCTGACCATACCGGCGGAAATTACCTATCCGATGATCTGGAGCATCGGCCTGCTTTGGGTCGACAAGTATGTCGACCTTTCGACCCCGTTCGGTGCGATGCCGGCAACCTGGTTTGCCTCGCTCGATTCGATCGGTTCGATTATTGCTGCACCGTTGCTCATTGCCTTCTGGGGCTGGCAGGCGAAGCGCGGAAAAGAACCGGCCAACGTCACCAAAATCGGGATCGGCACCGGGCTGGCCGGGGTCGGCGCGCTTTTCGCCGCCTGGGGCAGCATGGGCCCCGCCGCACCGCACAGCGTCGGGGTCGGCTATGCGATCGCCGGTTGGCTAATCATGGGGCTGGCGTGGATGTATTACTGGCGCACCACGATGGAAACGGTGAGCAAGGCTGCCCCGCCTGCTGCTGCAGGAACGCTGATGGGCGTGGCATTCCTCTCGCCCTTCGTGGCGCACATCATAGCGGGTACGATCGGAACCAATTTCGACAAGATGGCGCCGGCCGCGTTCTGGGGTCTCGATGCCGCGATCGGCTTTGCCGGGGCATCGCTGATCCTGCTGCTGAGAAAGCCGCTGACGCGCGAGCTGGAGCGCTAGGTTTTGCGCAGTGCCCGGCGCTCCGCGCTCGGTGCCCGGCCATGGACCATGCGGTAAGCCTTGGCGAAGTGCGCCGCTGACGAGAACCCGGTCGCCACCGCGATCTGCAGCATGGGCATTCCGGTCTGGCCAACCAGCTGGCGGGCGCGCTGCAACCGCAGTTCGAGGTAATGGCGCCGCGGGGTGGTGCCGAGCAGGCTGGCGAACAGCCGCTCGACCTGCCGCGCCGAAAGCCGCACCGCCGCGGCCAATTCGGCCAGCGACAGTGGGTTCTCGAGGTTAGCCTCCATCGCGGCGATCACTTCGAGCAGCTTCGGATGGCGCACCCCGGTTCGTTCCGACAGCGCGAGCCGTTGCGGTTCGCTCGATTGCCGCGCCGAATGGTGGAGCATCTGGTCGGCCGCCCGCGCGGCGAGTTCGCGGCCGAAATCGAGTTGGATGAAATGCAGCATCAGATCGAGCGGCGCGGTCCCTCCCGAGCAGGTAAAGCGGTTGCCGTCGATCTCGTAGATGCTGTTGGTCACGTCGAGAGTCGGATAGTTCTCCGCCAGGGTCTCAAGATCTTCCCAGTGACCGGTGCAGCGCCGCCCTTCGAGCAAGCCAGCGTCGGCAAGCAGGATACTGCCCGAACAGACCGATCCGATCATCGCTCCCTGGCGAGAGGCGCGGCGCAGTTGCGCGGCCAGTTCGGCGTCGCGATGGTCATAGGCATTGACCCCGGCGCAAACCACAACTGCATCGGGCAATCCGATCAGTTGCAGCATGCCGTCAGCCTGGACCGTCGCCCCGTTGCTCGCGCGGACCGGGCCGCCATCCTTGCTCAGCGTCGACCAGCGGTACAACGGCTTGCCCGCCATCCGGTTCGCCGCGCGCAGCGGCTCGATCGCGGCGGTGTAAGGCATCATCGAGAAGTCGCGGACCAACACAAAGGCAAAGCTGCGCGGCCAGCGGGTCGGAGGGGCGGCAATTGAATCGGTCATCACGTATGCCAAATTGGTATGGCGCGTTTATAACAGAAAATGTCGTTCAGGGAATACACCGCCGCGCCGGTTTGCAGCATGCTGCACAGCAGGCCGCGCTGCATGTGGTGCAAGGCCAGTGGACAAGGGGTGCCCGATGGCTGACGGCGAAGATATCATCCTGCGCGATCTGAGCGACGACGATCTGGTCGAGCAGATGAAAGACGATCTCTACGACGGTCTTGCCGAAGAGGTTCACGAAGGCACCCAGATCCTGCTCGAACGCGGCTGGGACGCCAACACGGTCCTCTCCGAAGCGCTGGTTGAAGGGATGCGGATCGTCGGCATCGATTTCCGCGATGGCATCCTGTTCGTCCCCGAAGTGCTGCAGTGCGCCGGGGCGATGAAGAGCGGGATGGAACTGCTCCGCCCGATCCTGGCCAAGAGCGACAATTCGGCCAGCCTTGGCACTTACGTGATCGGCACGGTCAAGGGCGACATCCACGACATCGGCAAAAACCTGGTCGGAATGATGCTCGAAGGCGCCGGGTTTGAGGTGATCGACCTTGGCATCAACAACCCTGTCGAAAACTATCTGAACGCGATCGACAAGCACAACCCGGCGATCCTCGGCATGTCGGCGCTGCTCACCACCACGATGCCCTACATGGGCGTGGTGATCGAGGAACTCGACAAGCGCGGGATCCTCAAGGAATTGCCGGTCATGGTCGGCGGCGCGCCGCTCAACCAGGAGTTCGCCGACGCGATCGGGGCGCACTCCTATGGCCGTGACGCCGCGATCAGCGCGGAACTGGCCCGCGCACTGGTCGGCAAGAACAGCTGATGAGCGAGGCCGCCCGCCGGAGTGGTGGCCGGCAGGCGCGGTTGGGACGCAGGGCGCGGCCGCAGGAAGCGGTTCAGGTTTCGCCCGATGCGCTTGTCACAACCAGCGCCAATCCGGATGGGCCCACGCTGATCATGGCGTGCGGAGCGATCGCCAACGAGATCCTCGCGCTGCGCGAACAGCTTGGGGTCAGCGATGAGGCAATGGTGCTGCACTGCCTGCCCGCCGAATTGCACAACCGCCCCGGCCAAATCGCGCCGCGGGTCGATGCGTTCCTTAGCGAGCATCGCCACAAGTATTCTCGGGTGCTCCTCGGCTATGGCGACTGCGGCACCGGCGGTGCGCTCGACAAGGTGCTTGAGCGGCACGAGGCAAGCCGCCTGCCCCACGCGCACTGCTACGAATTCTTTGCCGGAACGCCGCGCTTCAACGCGATCACCGATGCCGAGATCGGCAGCTACTTCGTGACCGACTTCCTCGTTCGCCATTTCGACCGGCTGGTGTGGGAAGGCCTTGGCCTCGACAAGCGGCCCGAGATGGTCGGAGACTACTTCGGCAACTACCGCGATCTGGTCTATCTAGCCCAAACAGACACGCCTGAACTGCAGGTCAAGGCGCAGGATGCGGCGAGCCGGCTGGGTCTCAACTACGTCCACCACAAGGTCGGTTACGGCGATCTTGCTGAAGCCATCGAAAGCCTTGCCCATGTATAGCGTTCGCCTGTGGGCCGTTCGCCATTCGCGCGGGATGGAGCGGCTCTACCACGCCAGCAACCGCGTGATCCTGCCGCTTCTACGTGGGATCACAAAGGTCTTCGGGACCAGGCTCGACAAGCCGATCACCAAGGCCGAGGCGCTCGCCAAGGGTTTCCTGTTCGACTGCAAGATGTGCGGCGATTGCGCACTCTCGAAGACCGGGATGTCGTGCCCGATGAATTGCCCCAAGACGATCCGCAACGGCCCGTGCGGCGGGGTGCGCGAGAACGGGCACTGCGAGGTTCGCCCCGAGATGCGCTGCGTGTGGGTCGCGGCATGGGACGGCGCCTCGCGGATGCAGGGCGGCGATGCGATAAAGGACGCCAACTTCGCGGTCGACAACCGCGCCAAGGGCACCTCCTCATGGCTCAAGCTGGCGCGCGATGCCTGATCGCGCGCTCGTCGAGGAGATGGGTCTCAACCCCACCGATCCGCTGCCGCGGCGCCCCGGGCACTTTTCGCACGGTCGGTTCGAGCGCGTGCTGCGCGCCGGTCACTTTGCCGTAACCACCGAGATCGCCCCGCCGGATTCGGCCGATCCCGAGGAGGTGCTGCGCCGCGCGGCAACCTTCGATGGCTATGTCGACGCGATCAACGCCACCGACGGATCGGGCGCCAATTGCCACATGTCGAGCCTGGGGGTCTGCGCGCTGCTGGTGCGCGAGGGCTATTCGCCGATCATCCAGGTCTCATGCCGCGACCGCAACCGGATCGCGATCCAGGGTGACCTTCTGGGCGCGGCTGCGCTCGGCGTGTGCTCGGTATTGTGCCTGTCGGGCGACGACGTCAGCGTCGGCGATCACCCCGAAGCCAAGCCGGTGTTCGACCTCGACAGCGTGTCGCTGCTCCAGACAGTGCGCACCCTGCGCGATGAATCGCGGTTCCTTTCGGGCCGCAAGCTCGACCTTGAGCCGCGGCTGTTCCTCGGCGCGTCGATCAATCCCTTCGCCCCGCCCTATGCCGCCCGCGTCGACCAGTTCGCCAAGAAGGTTTCCGCCGGGGCGCAGTTCGTCCAGTCGCAGTATTGCTTCGATGTGGCGATGGCCCGCGAGTTCATGGCCCGGTCGCGCGATCTGGGGCTGATCGAGCAGTGCTATGTGCTGATGGGCGTCGGTGTGCTCGCCTCGGCCAAGACCGCCAAGTGGCTGCGCAGCGCGATCCCCGGGGTGCATATTCCGGACGAGATCATCCGTCGGCTCGAACAGGCCGAAAAGCCCAAGGCCGAGGGCCGCAAGATCGCCATCGAACTGATGCAACAGCTCGCCGAGATCGAGGGCATCAGCGGCATCCACCTGATGGCCTACAAACAGGAAGAATACGTCGGTGAAATCGTCACCGCGTCCGGTGTGCTCGGAACCCGCAAGCCGTGGGCGCCCGGCCACCACAACAGCTCATCCCATCTCGTCAGCGCACAAGGATAGACAATGACCAGAACCGTGCTCAGCTCCGCCACGAAGGAATGCGTGATCGGATTCGACCAGCCCTTCGTGATGATCGGCGAGCGGATCAATCCCACCGGGCGCAAGCTGCTCGCCGCCGAGATGAAGGAAGGCAATTACGACCGCGTGGTCGCCGATGCCCTCGCGCAGGTCGAGGCCGGGGCGCAGATGCTCGACGTCAACGCCGGGATCCCGCTGGCTGACGAGCCCAGGATCCTCGCCGAGGTGATCCAGCTGGTGCAGTCGGTCACCGACGTGCCGCTGTGCATCGACAGCTCGATCATCGACGCGCTCGAGGCCGGGCTGTCGGTCTACAAGGGCCGTCCCTTGGTCAATTCGACCACCGCCGAGGACGAGGTGATGGAGCGCGTGCTGCCGCTGGTGAAGAAGTACGATGCCGCGGTGGTCGCGATCTCCAACGACGACACCGGCATTTCCGAGGACATCGACGTGCGCTTCGAAATCGCCAAGCGCATCGTCGAGCGCGCGCAGGATCACGGGATCAAGCCGTGCGACGTGGTGGTCGACCCGCTGGTCATGCCAATCGGCGCGATCAACCAGGCCGGCAAGGACGTGTTCCGGCTGGTCCGCCGCCTGCGCGAGGAGCTCAAGGTCAACACCACCTGCGGCGCCTCCAACATCGGCTTCGGCCTGCCCAACCGCCACGCGATCAACAATTCGTTCCTGCCGATGGCCGCAGCTGCCGGGATGACCAGCGCGATCCTCAACCCCTGCCACGAAGGGCTGGTCCCGGCGATCAAGGCGGCGGATACGCTCAACGGGGTGGACCCCAACTGCGCCAACTGGATCAAGATGTTCCGCGAGCCCGCCCCCGAAGGCGAAGGCCGCGGCGGGCGCGGTGGCCGCGAAGGGCGGCGTCGGCGCGGATAAGCCTGCCTGTGAGCCACAAGGTCATCTTCACCCCTTCGGGCATCCGCGCCACCGCGCAGCACGGTGAGAGCGTCTATGACGTCGCGCTCGCCTCGGGGGTCGATATCCTGTCGATCTGCGGCGGACGCGGGCTGTGCCGGCGCTGCCAGATCCTCTTCGAACCGGGCGACTATCCCAAGTTCGGGGTCAAGGTAGACGCGGACAACCTGTCGGGCTGGACCGACAGCGAGGAGAAAGCGGCAAAGCGCGGCGACCTCAAGCCCGGTCGCCGCCTCGCCTGCCGCGCGCAGGTGCTGGGCGACGTGGTGGTCGAAGTGCCCGGCGATGCACGCCATCAGGTATCGAGCATCTCGAAGGATTCGACTGGGTTCACCACCGATCTCGATCCGGCGATCAAGCTGTTCATGGTCAAGCTGCCGGTCCCGCAGCTTGACGATAACCCGAGCGATACCGAGGCGCTGATCGCCGCGCTGCGCGGCTTCGGGGTCGAAACCCAGATCGAACACCGCCCGCTGACCAAGCTGCAGACGGTCCTTGCCCAGAACGACCGCGAACTGATCGCGGTGGTGCGTGACGACACTTCGATCATCAACGTCTGGCCGCCCTCGCCGTTCGATGCCTATGGCGCGGCGATCGATATCGGCTCGACCAGTCTCGCGCCCTATCTCTACGACCTGACCAATGGCGCACTGGTGCATCAGGCTTCGGCGATGAACCCGCAGATCCGTTACGGCGAAGACCTGATGAGCCGGGTCTCCTACTTGATGATGAACAAGGGCGGCGAGGAGAAGCTCACCGCCGAAATTCGCGGCCAGATCGCCGCGAT
>JBJTMA010000178.1:0-9207 GCA_046063295.1 Novosphingobium sp. | reverse complement strand
TGGCCCCGGCATCGGCCAGCGCCGCCGACAGCGCTTCGCCGGCAAGGTCCATGGGCGAGCGTTCGCGATAGCCCTCCTCGCCGATCCGCTCGGAAACCTGGCCGACGCCGATGATGACCGGGGTGTTGTCGTCCATCACAGCACCTGCCCGTCATCGACCGTCAGCGTCGATCCGGTGACATAGCGCGAGGCGTCAGAGGCGAAGAACAAGAGCGGCGCATCGAGCGCCTCGATCGGGGTCAGCCGGCGGCGGTGGAACGAATTGAGGTGAGCCTGTCCCGCAGCAGTATCGAACCAGTCGCCCTGGATCTCCGTATCGACATAGCCCGGCTGGATCGTGTTGACGTTGATCCCCTGGCGCACCCATTCGCGCGCGAACTGGCGGCCGAGATGCGCGACGCCGGCCTTGATCGCGGCATAGGCGGTTTCACCGTTTCCGGTGAGCTCGGCGGTGATCGAGCCGATCAGTACAATCCGCCCGCGTTCGCTTTCCCTGAATCCGGCTGCGATCATGCGCTTCGCGCCTTCGCGCGCGGTGAGGTACAGTCCGGTGAAATTGGTTTCGACCACTGCGGCGATGTCGCTTACAGGCAGGTCGGTCGAACGGCCCGCCTTGGCGATCCCGGCGTTGGCGATCACCGTGTCGACCGTACCAAACCTGGCCTCGGCCGCGTCATAGGCGGCAATCAGCGACTTCTCGTCGGTCACGTCGATCGCCAGGGCCAGCGCCTTGTCGCCCAGTTCCTCGGCCAGCGCCGCAACCCGGTCCACGCGCCGCGCGCCGATCACCACGTTCGCGCCCTCGGCCACCAGCAGCTGCGCGAAATGCGCGCCAAATCCGGATGACGCTCCGGTGATCAGGGCCGTTCGCCCCACCATCTGTCCCATTGCCCTGCTCCTTCTCCCGAGCGGTTTAACCACGCGGTTAAGAAGGGCAAGGGGTCACAGCACCTCCGCCACTCCATCCAGCCCCTTGCGCAAGGCGTCGAGCGCCTGGGCCTTGAGCTGGTGCACGCGCGGGACCGAGACCGAAAGCGTCTCGGCGATTTCGGCAAGGTTGAGTTCCTCAACGAAATACAGCTGCACCACCAGCTGCAGCCGTTCGGGCAGTGCGGCGATCGCGCCTGCGACCGCATGGCGCAGTTCCTCGTCGGCGAGCATCTCAAAGCTGTCCGGGCGTTCGTCAGCGAAGGCAAGGTCGCTGTCGGAATAGGCGTCGTCGATCGATTCGAAGCGCACCGAGCTCTCGTGCCGCGCCGCGCTGCGCGCCAGGGGAATATGTCGCCGCACCAAGTCGACCATCGCCCCGCGCACGCGCATCTTTGCATAGGCGGCGAACCCGTCCTCACCTGGCCCGGCATGGCGCTGCGCAGCCTCGGTCAGGGCGACCATTCCCGCCTGCATCAGGTCTTCGAGCTCGATCCCCTGCCTCCCGCTGCCGTGGACGTGCCAGGCGAGGCGGCGGACCATCGGCACGAAGCGCTGCACGCGCTCGGCGATATCGCCCTGATAGGCGCGGGGAACGCTGAGATTCTTGTCGTGGATCATGCGAACTCTCTTTCCGGTTCGTTGTGCATCTGCGGATTGCCGGGCGCCCCGATCACCGAGACGACTTCGATCGCTTGTGCGGCGGGCAGTTCGGCAATCGACAGCACCAGCACGCTCGGCGCGCGCTGGCGGAGCAGCGCGGCGAGCGCGCGGCGGGCGCGGGGCTGAACGACTAACGCCATCTGCGGCGCGCCCGGGCCGCGCTCGGCAACCAGTTCGGCGATGTGTGCTCCGATGCCACCCGCGAGATCGGGTTCGATCACCGGTTGCCCGGTTGCCGGGTCGGTCAGCCCCTGGACGATCGCGTTCTCGAGGCTCGCGTCGAGCGTGAGCACCGGCAACCGCGCGCCCGGAGGGCAGATCCGCGCGACCATCAGCCCGCCAAGCTCGGCGCGGACCAATTCGACCATGCGGTCGAAGTCCTGGGTCTGCTGCACCGCCTGCGCCAGCGCGCTGAGGATCGGCAGCGGATGGCCGATCGGCAGCCCGTCTTCGAGCAGCGCGCGGAACAGCCGCGTCAGCGCGGCCAGGCTGAGCGGCGCGGGCGTGACCGCGTCAACGAGACCGGCTGCCCGTTCCTTCACCCCGTCAAGGATCGCCTTCAATTCGTCCGGGCCGAACAGGGCCTGCGGGCGTTCGCTGAGCAGCTGGTTGAGCTGGGTCGCAACAACCGTGCTCGCATCGACCGTCAGGTATCCTTCGGCAATCGCCAGGTCGCGCTGGCTGGGATCGATCCACAGCGCCGGGCAACCAAAGCTCGGATCGGTTGTGGTGATACCCTTGAGCCGGGTGGGACCGGTCACATCGCCAGCGTCGATCGCCAGCGTCTTGTCGGCATGCAGCTCACCTCCGCCGAGCGGCACCCCGCCAAGCAGGATGCGATAGTCGTTCGGGCCGATCTCAAGGCTGTCGCGCACGCGAAATTGCGGGACGACGAAGCCGAAGGCCTGGCTCAGCTGCTTGCGCACGCCGGTCAGCCGAGCGATCAACGGCGATCCGCGCTTGTCGTCGATCAGGTGGATCAGCCCGTAACCGAGCTCGATCGTCACCAGCGTGTGGTCCGAGACGTCCTCAAGCGCGATCTTGGCCGGGTCGAACGGCGGCGGCGCCTCTTCCAGCGGTGCGGGCCGTGCGGCGCGGTCCTTGAGTCGCTTCCACAGCCACAGGGTAAATCCGGCGGCGGGCAGGAAGATCGTCTGCGGCATCGCCGGGATCATCCCGATCGCACCGAGGATCACCGCCACCGGCAGCCAGGTCGCCGGATTGCCGAGCTGCCCGCCGATCTGCCCGGCGAGGTCACGCGCGTCCGAGACCCGGGTGACGATGACCGCTGCGGCAATCGACAGCAGCAGGGAGGGGACTTGCGCGACGAGTGCGTCGCCTACCGCGAGCGTGACATATTTCTGCGCGGCATCTCCGGCAGACAGCCCGTGGCTGACCATGCCAAGCACGAAGCCCGCGACGATGTTGACCCCCAGGATCAACAATGCGGCGATCGCGTCGCCTTTCACGAACTTGCTGGCGCCGTCCATCGAACCGTAGAAATCGGCCTCGGTCGCCACCTCGCGCCGGCGCGCCTTGGCTTCATCCGAAGTGAGCAGGCCCGCGGCAAGGTCGGCATCGATCGCCATCTGCTTGCCGGGCAAGGCGTCGAGCGTGAAGCGGGCGGAAACCTCGGAGACGCGGCCCGCGCCCTTGGTCACCACCACGAGGTTGATGATCATCAGGATCGCGAAGACGAACAGCCCGACCGCGAAATTGCCGCCAACCAGGAACGCACCAAAAGCCTCGATCACATGCCCCGCTGCGGCCCCGCCCTGATGGCCGTTGACCAGCACCACACGGGTCGACGCGACGTTGAGCGAGAGCCGTAGCAAGGTCGCGAACAGCAGCACCGAGGGAAACGACGAGAAATCGAGCGGCTTTTCCGCGTTCATCGCTGCCATCAGGATCGCCACCGACAGCGCGATGTTGAGTACGAAGAACAGGTCGAGCAGCAGAGCCGGAGTGGGCACCACCATCAGCCCGATCAGGGTCAGGATGCCAGCGGGAAGCGCAAAGGCGCTGGGCTTGAAGCGCTGGAACATCGGTATCACAGCCCGAACGCCTGCAGCTTGCCATAAGCCGCGCGGACGTGCGGCGGGATCGGACTATCCGGCCCGGTGCCGAAGGTTGCGGCAAGGGTATCGGCCATCGAGCGCGTCCCCCACTCCCCTACAGGGGAGGGGGTCGGGGGGTGGGCGTTGTCCGGATTGGCCGACGTAGCGAGGGCGGGCAGGCCCCATTCCCCGGCCCCCTCTGCTGAAGGGTAGAGGGAGTCTATACCGTCCATCGCCGCCGCCATCTTGCCGCGGATCAGGTCCATCACCCCTCCGAGCGAGCGCGGCGCGCCCGCTGCGTCGTAGAAAATCGCCCGGTTGGCCCCGGCCGCTGCCGGAAAGAGCGCAGCGGCGCTTTGCGAGGGATCGACGGCCAGCGCGCTGAGGAACCGTCCGGCTCCGTCGGCCCCGAGAAAATGCGCAAGGTACAGCTCGCCTGCGTCAGGCTCGCGCCCGAGCACGCCGGTCAGCGCGATCCGGTTGTCATTGGCCAGTTCACCCGCCATCAGTGCCGAGGCATCGGGATCGTAACGCAGGTCCATGATCGATCCGCGCAGCCCCGGATCGCTGATCCGCCCGCCGCTGATCGCCCCGCTCGCCCAGTCGAGCCCGTGCTCGGCGCCGTGACGATCGAGCATCTGCAGCCAGGTGCCGCCGGTGAACTGGTAAAGCCCTGCCGCGCTGGATGTCGCGGCCTTGGCCGAAGGGTTGAGGCTCGATTCAAGCCGCGCCTCTCCCAAGAGGTAAGCGAAGTCCACCCCGGTCGCCTGTGCGGCGCGCTGAATTGCGCCGTGCACCTGCGGGCTCGGCGTGGATGTGGCGGCAATGGTACGCGGTTCGCTCAAGCTGGGCTCCTGCGGATATTCGCAAGAGCGCTCGTGTGGCTCCTGCAACTATTCGCAGGAGCTTGAGCAAGCACTGTGCCAAATCAGCGTTGCGGACCCGCGTAAGCATAGGCCGGAAACGCAACCGCACCGGCGCGGTACAGCGCGGGCGAGCCGGTCAGGGCATCGAGCCGGGCGGCGACATTGGCCGCGATCAGGTTGCGAACCTGGCGGTTTACCTCGTTCAGGCGCCGCGCCGCGTCGAGCAGCCCGCGGCATTCGTCGTCGATCCCGTGTTCGCGCGCGAAGGGCGAATGCGCGTCGATCGTGCCGCACAGCCGCGCCTTGTCCTGTGCCGCGCCCATCAGCCCGTCGAGGTCGAGCCCGGCAAGCGCCTGCCGTTCGGCCTGCAGCACGGCAATCATCTGCCGCAGCTGGTCGCGCATGTGCAGGCCTTCGCTCATTTACCGCTCCTCAAAAGAAATCCCGCGGCGATCATCGCATCGGCGACCTTGGTCGGGAGCACCGGGTAGTGCCCCTGCTCGATCGCCTTGCGGATCACCGCCACCCGGTCGCCGTCGACCGGGGCCGGCCCGGCGTCGAGCGCAGCGCTGCGCACAACCGCCGAATGCTCGGAGGCATGGGCGCGCGCCGTATCGTTGGCCACCGGAGTGCCCTGCACGGGCTTGTCGCTGACCGTCTTGGCATCCACCGCGCGCACGGCGCGGGCCGCTTGCGGACCCAGAGGTCCAAGTTCGATGGGGGGCATGACGCCGCTCCTTGATTGCTACTCCAGTCAGAACGACACGGTGCAGGCCAAGTTAAGGGCGCATGGCAAGGCGCTGCCGTCTTACGGCAAGAGCATGCCGACGAGGCCCGGGCGCAGCACCTGGGCACGCAGCACCGGGGCATCGGCGGCGAGCCCGCGGACCTTGATCCACGCGCCGACCGGGCCGCTTTCCAGCGCCTCGCCGCCTTGTGACACTGCAAAGCCCTCGCCGGTCACGCTGATTGTCACGGCATCGCCCTTGAACACGGCAGGCTGTTCGGCCCCCTGCCCCATCCCACCCGTGCCGCTGCCGCTGGCGAGCGGCACGTAGAGCTTCCACCCGCCCTGCACCGGGCAGCGTACCTCGACCGTCGACCGGCCCGGCCCGTACCACCCCAGGGTCAGAACCTGCGGGCACGGGGCGAGCCTCAGCCGGCGGTCAACTCCTTGCGCTGCGCCGCCCTGAGCGCCAATCGGCGCACCGGTGAACTGCGCCACGGCGCGGTCCACTTCGCCAAGGTCGGCATAGCCTTGTGCACAGGCCGGGCTGGCGGCGCCCAGTGCAGCTGTGAAAGCGATCATACGGATCATGGCATTTTCTCCTTCGGCAACTGGACAGGCAAAGGCTGTGCCAGTCCGGCCTGGTCGTAAGTCAAAGTGGCAAGCGGTGATCCCTGCATCCCGGGTTCGATCACCAGTCGCGCCGGACGCCCGGCGGACTGCGCCAGTTCAAGCGCCGCCTGCGCTGCGGCGGGCGGGGCCAGGATCGTCAGTCGCAGGCGTGGGTCGGCTGCGGTGCGGGCCAGCCAGTCCCGGATCGAAGGCCCGCCAGCCGCGGCGCTCCATACCGCGACCGGCTCACCCATTGCGGGCAACTGCGGCCTGATGACCGGCGGCACGCCTTGCGGCTTCGCATCGTTCACCGATGCGGCAGTGATCATGAACAGGATCAGTGACAGGTCGGCCAGCACAGTCTGCCAGCCGCTGCCCATACGCGCGATCATCGCACGGTCACCACCGGACGCAGCGATCTGGGCTGGGTAGCCGGTTCGACCTGGGCGGCAATCCAGTCGATCACCGCCTGGCGGTCGGCTTCCTCGGCTGCCGCCCTGCGCTCGATGATCCGCGCCAGCGGGGCGAGCAGCAGGTTGGCACCAAGTAACCCATAAAGCGTGGTGACCACCGCCATCGAAATCGCGCCGGTGAAACTGCCCTGCACCATTTCCTGCGCTGGCAGCTGGCTCAGCGAAACCAGCGTCCCGGCAAGCCCGAACACCGGCGAAAGCTCCGCGGCCTGGGCCAGGGTGCGAACCGCGCGGTCGCTTTCCTTGATGCGCCGGGCGCGGTGCGCCTCATGCGCCTCGAGCAACGCGGCGACCGAGCGGCGGTTGATCAAGGCATCGGTCGCCTCATCGAATTCGCTATCGCCGAAGTGGTGCGGATGGGCGCGCAGCAGGCCGTCCTTCTGGATTTCCTGGATCTGCGCGGCAAGCTCGCTGCGGGCGCGTTCGGGATCGAACGCGGCGGCGCCAAGCTGGCGCAGCTTGGCGAGCGTCAGTTGGCAATCGCTGGCGCCCGCGCGCAGCACGGTGGCGACCGCGGTACCGCCGAAGACGATCAGCGCCGACGGTCCGTCGATCAGGTTCGCGATGTTCATGCGCGTTGAAACTCCTTGTTCGGAACCTCAGAACGGCCCGCCCCGGCACATTTCAGCAAGCGGCAGACATTTGCCGTTTGAGGCAGGAGCTTGCCGCTTCGTGGCCGATCGGACCCGCGCATTTCCGCCAATCGCGCAATTGGCACGGCGCTTGCTCAATCATCCGCACGCAACGTGTGAAGGAGCCAGCGATGGCCAATAGCCTGTTCGGAATTCATGGAGTGGCCCTGCAGCTGCGATCGCAGCGGCTGGGCCTGATCACCTCGAACATCGCCAATGCCGGGACCCCCGGCTACAAGGCGCGCGACATCGATTTCGGCGCGGCGCTGAAGGCGAGCGAGGCCGGCCAGGGTGCCGACCGCGCTGCCAGTGGCGCGATGCGCTTTCGCGTACCGGTGATGCCCAGCCTCGACGGCAACACCGTCGAGATGGCGACCGAGCAGACCGCCTTTGCCGAAAATGCGGTCGCCTATCAGGCGACGCTCAGCTTCATTCGCGGGCGGGTCGAAAACGTCACCCGCGCGCTGAAGGGCGAATGACCATGGGCGCGCCCCTCAGCCTGTTCGGCGTCGCCCAGCGCTCCATGTCCGCCCAGCTGGTGCGGATGAACGCGGCTTCGTCGAACCTCGCCAACGCCGGTTCGGTCTCTTCCACCGAAGAAGGCACATACCGCCCGGTGCGCGCGGTCTTCGCCGAGGATTATGACCGCGCCAGCGGGCTATCGACCGTGCGCGTCTCCAGCGTCGTCCGCGAGACCGCCGCGCCGGTCAAGGAGCACAACCCCAACCATCCTCTGGCGGACAGCAACGGCGATGTGTGGACCGCGCCGGTCGATGAAAACGCCGAGATGACCGAAATGCTCGACGCCTCGCGCCAGTACCAGAACCTGGTCGAGGCCCTTTCCACCGCCAAGCAGCTGATGCTCGATACCATGAGGTTGAAGTGAAATGACCGTATCCGCGATTTCCGGCGCTTCGGCGCCGCAGACCAATAACCCGGTGCAGACGCTCGGCCAGCGCGACTTCATCAAGCTGATGACCACGCAGATGAAGCTGCAGGACCCGACCGACCCGGTCGATAACAAGGAGATGATCGCGCAGATGGCGCAGTTCTCCTCGCTCTCGGGGATCGAGAACATCAATTCGACGCTGAAGGCGATCTCCGCCCAGCTCGACCAGGTGCTGGCTGACAAAGCCGCCACCCCAACCGCCTAAGGAGACGGATCCATGTCGTTTTATACCTCGCTCAACGGCCTCAAGAACGCGCAGACCGAACTGTCGGTTATCGCCAACAACCTGGCCAATGCCGAAACCACCGGCTTCAAGAAAAGCCGGATCAACTTTTCCGACCTCGTCTCGGGCAGCGCGGCGAGCAATCCCAAGCTGATCAAGGGTCTGGGTTCGACCGTACTGGCGATCGACCAGAACTTTTCGCTGGGCCCGGTCCAGCAGACCGGTTCGGCGCTGGACCTTGCGATCAACGGCGACGGGTTCTTCACCACTGTCAATTCGGTGTCGGGCAAGACCTTCTACACCCGCAACGGCAACTTCTCGATGGATGGCAACGGGTTCATCATGGACAACGGGGCAAACCGCCTCCAGGTCCTGCCGGTCGATGCCGCGGGGAACGTCACCTCGACCACCCCGGTCGACGCGCAGGCCCCGCTGACCAATGCGGCGGGATCGGACTTCCTCGCGGTCAACGTCAAGGCCGATGGCTCGATGATTGCGAGCTATGCCGACGGTTCGACCCAGTCGATCGGCGTGGTTGCGCTCGCATCGTTCGTTGCGCCGTCGGGTCTGCTGCAGACCGGCGGGCAGAACTGGCAGGCGACGGGGATTTCCGGCCCGGCCACCTACAACCAGCCCGGCACCTCGCGCTTCGGCACGATCCTTTCGGGCAGCCTTGAGCAGTCGAACGTCGACATTGCCGAGGAAATGGTCGGGCTGATCACCGCGCAGCGCTATTTCCAGGCCAACGCCAAGGCGATCGATACCGCGACCCAGCTGTCGCAGACCATCGTCAACCTGCGCACCTGATCGGCGACTGAGCCATGGACCGCCTGATCTGGACCGCCGTCTCCGGGATGAACGCCTCGATGGCGCGCGAGCGGATGATCGCCAGCAACATGGCCAACGCGCAGACCCCGGGTTTCCGCGCCGAGGTCATGGCGGCGACGCCGACCACGCTCGAAGGACCGAGCCTCGAAGTCCGGGCGAGGACCAGCGCGGTGGTCTATGGCGCACAGATTGACCCGGGCTCGCTGGTCGAAACCGGCCGCGGGCTCGACGTGGCGGTGAACGGCGAGGC
>JBJTMA010000177.1:0-22799 GCA_046063295.1 Novosphingobium sp. | reverse complement strand
CGATCGCCAAGCAGCTGCGGCATTTCCGCGACATCAATTGCAAGGACGGGTTCGGCCACGCGCTGTGGGGCCAGTTCGCCGAGATGGGCTTCACGGGCATACTGGTGCCCGAGGCCGACGGCGGCCTGGGCATGGGTCACGTCGAAGCCGGGATCGTGCTCGAGGAAATCGGCCGCAACCTCACCCCGTCGCCGTTCCTGACCAGCTCGGTCATGGCAGCGACCGCGCTGGGCGTGGCGGGCGCTGACCTGCGCGGGCGTTACCTGCCCGGGCTGATTGAGGGCAAGGCGGTCTATGCCGTCGCGATCGACGAAGGCCCGAAGCACCGGCCCGAGCGGATCAAGACCCGCGCGGAGCGTGCTGGCAACGGCTTCAAGCTTTCGGGCAGCAAGGCTTTCGTGGTGCAGGGCGCCTCGGCCGACATGCTGGTGGTTGCTGCGCGCACTTCCGGGAGCGACGAGGATGATGCCGGGATCACGCTGTTCGCGGTGCCCAAGGATGCCTCAGGCCTCAACATGGATTCGGTCCGGCTGGTCGACAGCGCGATGGCCGCGCATGTGAAGCTCGACAATGTCCAGCTCGATGCCGATGCGGTGATCGGCGAGGTCGATGGCGGGCGCGAAGTGCTGAACAAGGTGCTTGCCGCGGGCCGCGTCGGTGCGGCGGCGGAAAGCGTCGGGGTCGGCCTCGGCGCCTTCGACATGACCACCACCTACCTCAAGCAGCGCAAGCAGTTCGGCAAGCTGATCGGCGAGTTCCAGTCGCTCCAGCACCGCGCCGCGCACTTGTACAGCGAACTCGAAATCGCCCGTGCGGCGGTGATCAAGGCGCAGCAGCTGCTCGATGGCGGCTCGGACAAGGCCGAACTAATGGTCTCGGTCGCCAAGGCCAAGGCCGGCGCATCGGCGGGCCTCGCGGTCAAGGAAGGGGTGCAGATGCACGGCGGGATCGGCATGACCGACGAGTACGACATCGGCCTCTACATGAAGCGCGACCGCGCGCTCGCCGAATTCATGGGCGACAAGTATTACCACGCGCAGCGCGTGGCGCAGCTGAGCGGGTATTGAGGAGAATCAACATGGCATTCGATTTCGGCAAGCTCTTCAGCCTCGAAGGCAAGATCGCTCTGATCACCGGCGGTAGCCGCGGGATCGGCAAGATGCTGCTTGAAGGCTATCTCGCCGCCGGGTGCGAGCGGGTCTACATCACCGCGCGCAAACGCGAGCAGCTCGCCGAGACCGAGACCGAGTTCAACGCCAAGTACCCTGGCAAGGTCATCGGCCTCGCCGGCGATCTCAGCCAGCGCGAAGGCATCGCCGAACTGGTTGCCGAGCTCAACAAACGCGAGACCCGGCTCGATGTGCTGGTCAACAACGCGGGCGCCGCGTGGGGAGCCGAATTCGGCCAGTTTCCCGAAGCCGGCTGGGACAAGGTGATGGACCTCAACGTCAAGAGCCTGTTCTTCCTGACCCAGGCGCTGTTCCCGCTGCTCAAGGCCGCGGGCACGTTTGAACGGCCCGCCAAGGTGATCAACATCGCCTCGATCGACGGCCTTCGGCCCAACCCGTGGGAAACCTACTCCTACCAGGCGTCGAAGGCGGCGGTGATCCACCTGACCAAGCGCATGGCGGCGCGGCTGATCAAGGACAACGTGGTCTGCACCTGCATCGCGCCGGGAGCCTACCCGAGCGAGATGAACAAGGCCGCGGCAAGGAATCCCGAAGGCAGCGCCAAGGGCATCCCCTATGCCCGCGTCGGGGTGGCCGAGGATATCGCTGGCGGCGCGATCTACCTCGCCAGCCGCGCGGGGGACTATGTTGTCGGCACCACGATCCCGATCGACGGCGGCATCGTCAACGCCTGGATCCCGACCGAGTTCAACGACCCTTCGGGGCACTGAGATGAGCGCGGGGGCACGCGAACTCGCCTCGGGCATCTACTTCGGCGAAGGCCCGCGCTGGCATGAGGGCCGACTGTGGTTCTCGGACTTCTACGCCAGCCGGGTCTACTCGCTCGGCCTCGACGGCGATCTGAGGACCGAGCTCGAAACCGAAGGCCGCACCTCGGGCCTCGGCTGGATGCCCGATGGCTCGCTGCTGGTCGTGCGGATGGAATTGCGCGAGCTTTGGCGGCGCTGGCCCGACGGCAGGTTTGCACGCCACGCCGACCTGAAAGATTACTCGGCGCACCTGTGCAACGACATGGTGGTCGATGGCCAGGGCCGCGCCTACGTGGGCAACTTTGGGTTCGATCTCGATGCGGAAATCCATGCGCGCGGTGCCGAAAGCGTAATTGCCGACCATCCCAGAACCTGCCTCGCACTGGTCCAGCCCGATGGCTCGGTCAGCGACGCCGCACCAGGTGAGAAATTCAGCTTCCCCAACGGCATGGTGATCAAGCCTGACGGGCTCACCATGGTGGTCGCCGAAACGCTCGGCGGAACGCTCGGCCTGTTCGACATCGGGCCTAACGGCACGCTTGCGAACCGCCGAGAATATGCCCCGACCTGGCCGCGGGTGCCCGATGGGATCTGCCTCGACGCCAGCGGCGCGGTGTGGATCGCCAACCCGCTCGCCCCCGAATGCGCGCTGATCGCTCCCGGCGGAGAGGTGCTGCAGGTGGTCGAGACGCTGGGGCTCAACTGCTACGCCTGCATGCTTGGCGGGCCGGAAGGCCGGCAGCTGTTCATGCTCGTTGCGCCAAGCAGCGACGCGACCGAAGCGGCCAGGGCGCCGCTGGGCAAGGTGCTGGTGGCGGAAGTAGAAGTGGGCCGCGCCGGGCTGCCCTAGTCCTTCATCAATTCGCGCACGAAGCCGATCAGCCCGGTCTGGCGGGCGCGCTTCATGCGTTCGGCGTGAAGGATTTCGCGGACCTTGGTGTAGCAGGTCTCGATCTCGTCGTTGACCACGACATAGTCGTAGCCGTCCCAGTGGCTGATTTCGGCGCGGGCGCGGTCCATCCGCGCGTCGATCACTTCGGCGCTGTCAGTCCCGCGCCCGGTCAGGCGCTGCTGTAGCGCGTCGATGCTGGGCGGGAGCAGGAACACCCGGACCACGTCCTGCTGGTCCTTCTGGTAAAGCTGCTGGGTCCCCTGCCAGTCGATATCGAACAGGTAGTCCTGCCCTTCCTTGAGCCCCTGGCGGATATGCGCCTTGGGGGTGCCATAGCAATGCCCGAAGACCTGCGCCCATTCGTAGAATTCGTCGTTGGCGACCATCCTATCGAATTCGGCCTGTTCGACGAAATGATAGTCCTCGCCGTCAACCTCGCCGGGCCGCATCGGGCGGGTGGTGGCGGAGATCGAGAGGCGGATCTCGTCATCGCCTTCAAGCAACTTGTGCGAAATGGTGGTTTTGCCCGCGCCCGAAGGCGAGGACAGGATGAACATCAGCCCGCGGCGCTGCAGCGTGTCAGGATTGGCCATGCGCTCCAATTGCGCGAGAGCGGCGCGGCGATCAAGTGTCGGAGGACTCTTCGTCCCCGCGTTTTGCTTGCGCCGCGACCGCCTTGGTCCCGCTCGCCCTGGCGGTCTTCTTGCCCTGGCGGCGATCGTAGAGCGTCTTGGCGAGCAGCCCCCCGCCGACCACGATCGCCCCGGGGACCGAACGCGTCGCAAGCCGTGCCGCCGCGGTGCCGAGCAGGGTCTGTACCATCGAACGACCCTTGACGATCTTTTTCGCCTTGTCCGGCGTGTACTTGGCGCCAAGTACCGTCCGCTCGATCGCATGGCGCAGCAACTGCCCGCCGCCGCGCAGGGCAAGGTCGGCGATCAGCAGGTTGGTCGCCGGATTGGGGCTGACGCCTTCGGCCTTTTCGCTGGCAGCTTGGGCGGCGCGCTTCACACTCTTGCGGGGTTTGATGGCCATGGCGATCCTGCTGTGCCGGGGTTGCCGGCTATTTTTTACGGCCGAAGTCTACCGTGACCACATTGTTGCCGTCACCCGGAACAACGTCCGCCGCGCCTTCGGGTTCCGGTGTATCGTTTTCCGCCGGCTCGTGCGGTTCGGCTTCGTCACCGGCGCCAACGGCCTGGAACTGCAACCCGAAATCGACCGCGGGATCGACGAAAGCGGTGATCGCGGCAAACGGCACCACCAGTTTCGCGGGGAGCTGATTGAATGAAAGCCCCACCGAAAATCCTTCGTCGGTGACGTTCAGGTCCCAGAACTTGTTCTGGAGTACGATTGTCATCTCGTCGGGAAAGCGTTCCTTGAGATGCGTGGGGATGTCCACCCCCGGTGCACTGGTCTTGAAGGTGATGTAGAAATGGTGCGCGCCGGGCAGTTCGCTACCGTTCGCCTGAATCTCGCCCAGCACCCGGCCGACCACCGCGCGCAGCGCCTCCTGCACGATTTCGTCGTAGGGAATCAGGCTGTCCGGGGCTTCGTCGCTCATGGCGGGAGAAGTGGCGATGCGGCCCGGTCCGGTCAAGGGCAAAGCGCTTGCACAGGCCACTTTCGCCTCTATACGCGGCCCCCATGCGTAAGGCCCGCGTAGCGCGCACGACTCACGAAACCGATATTGCGGTCGAGGTGAATCTCGACGGCACCGGCAGCTATGACGTTTCGACCGGGATCGGCTTTCTCGACCATATGATCGAGCAGTTCAGCCGCCACTCGCTGATCGACGTAACCTGCCGGATCAAGGGCGACCTCCACGTCGACCAGCACCACACCACCGAAGACAGTGCCATCGCGATCGGCCAGGCCATCGCCGAGGCGCTGGGCGACAAGGGCGGGATCGGCCGCTACGGCGAGGCGCATTCGGCGATGGATGAGGCGCTGAGCCGCGTTGCGCTCGACATTTCGGGGCGGCCCTACCTGGTGTGGAAGGTCAAGTTTACCCAGGAAAAGCTCGGTGAATTCGATACCGAACTGGTCGAGCACTGGTTCCACTCGATCGCGCAGGCGGTGGGGATCACGCTGCACATCGAGCAGCTTTACGGCACCAACAACCACCACATCTGCGAAGGCGTGTTCAAGGGCTTTGCCCGCGCGATGCGCCAAGCGGTCGAACTCGATCCGCGCAAGGGCGGGGCGGTGCCTTCAACCAAGGGACAGCTTGGTGGGTAACGCCCTTCGCCTCCGCGAAGGGCTTGCAACACCGGCCCGCTCCCCCGGCCCAACCACCCACAGGGTACCTTCTAATGGGTGGTTGGGCCGGGGGAGCGGGCGGGTGTTGCCCTCGCGTCAGCGGGACAAAAATCATGGCTGAAGTGATTGCACTCGTCGACTACGGCGCAGGCAATCTTCACTCGTTCGCCAACGCGCTGAATGCCGCCGGGGCTGACGGCGTCAAGGTAACCGCCGATCCGATGGTCGTGCGCGCGGCGGACCGGATCGTTCTTCCCGGAGTGGGCAGCTTCAAGGCCTGCGCCGAGGGGCTGCGGGCGATCGCTGGCATGGAAGAGGCGCTGAGCGAACGCGTCCGCGTCGGCGCGGCGCCGTTCCTTGGCATCTGCGTCGGGATGCAGCTGCTCGCCGATCGCGGCGTCGAGCACGGCACCACCCCCGGCCTCGGCTGGATCGGCGGCGAAGTGCGCCTGATCGAACGCACCGATCCGGCAATCAAGATCCCGCACATGGGCTGGAACGACGTCGAGCTGACCGCGCATTCGGCATTGGTCGAAGCGGGTGAGGCCTACTTCCTCCATTCGTACCATTTCGTTGCCACCGATCCGCACCATATCGCGGCGATGACCGACCACGGCGGCGGGCTGGTCGCTGCGGTGGCGCTGGACACGATCGTCGGGGTGCAGTTTCATCCGGAGAAGAGCCAGGCCTATGGGCTGGAACTGCTTGCCCGCTTTCTGGAGTGGAAGCCATGAGCGGCGCGGAGGGATTGTCACCCATCCCCTTCACGGGAGGGGCATTGTCGCCCCTGTCCTACATTGCTGCGCCGTGGCATGCTCGCGCGATGATAATTTCCGCGCCTTTCCTGCTGTCACGCCGAAATACCGCGCGTTTTGCAGGCCTAAGCTTTTTTGCACTTAAGGCGTGGTCCACGCGGTCCAAGCGTTCGGTAGCTGCGACGAAGCGAGGGCTTTGGGCATGATCGTTTTCCCCGCCATAGACCTCAAGGGCGGCCAGGTCGTCCGCCTCGCCGAAGGCGACATGGCCCGCGCCACGGTTTACGGCGACGATCCCGCGGCGCAGGCGATGCTGTTTGCCGAGGCGGGATCGCAATTCCTTCACGTGGTCGATCTCGACGGCAGCTTTGCTGGCCGCGCCGAGAACCGCGCCGCGGTTGAGGGCATCGTCGAGGTGTTTCCGGGCCATGTCCAGCTCGGCGGCGGGATCCGTACCCGCGAGGCGGTCGAGGGCTGGTTCGATCTCGGGGTGAGCCGCGTGGTCATGGGCACCGCCACATTGAAGGACCCGCAATTCGTCAAGGACATGGCGGCGGAGTTTCCCGGCGGGATCGTTGTCGCGGTCGACGCGCGCGACGGCATGGTCGCGACCGAGGGCTGGGCCGAGGTTTCCGACGTGCCGGTCGCCGACATGGCGCGGCGGTTCGAGGATGCCGGGGTGGCGAGCCTGCTGTTCACCGATATCGGCCGCGACGGGCTGCTCAAGGGATGCAACATCGACGCGACGCTCGACCTCGCGCGGCGCACCGACCTGCCGGTGATCGCCTCGGGCGGGGTGAAAGGGCTGGATGACATCCACGTGCTTTCGCTCCACGCGCACGAGGGGATCGAGGGCGTGATCACTGGGCGCGCGCTGTATGACGGTCGGCTCGATCTGGCGGCGGCGATTGCGATGGCGGAGCGGGCGTGATGGTGCCTGTTTTAGCTCAAATATGGCTCGTAGCGGTCAGCTGTTACCTGATCTGGCGAGTTGTCGGAAACGCCGAATCCAAGGTGGCGACCTTCAAGATCTTGCCAATTACCGGAAATCGATACCAAGTTCGGCAAATTGATCATCCCGTTTGGTATTGGTTGGTTTTGACGGCGAAGCTTACTTTCGCCGTAGCAATGATTGCTTCGATTGTGGCACTGGATTTTGGGTGGGCGCAATGACCGTCCGCATCCGCGTCATCCCCTGTCTCGACGTGCGCGACGGACGCGTGGTCAAGGGCGTGAACTTCGTCGATCTGCGGGACGCAGGCGATCCGGTCGACGCCGCGAAGGCCTATGACGCGGCGGGCGCGGACGAACTGTGCTTCCTCGATATCAGCGCCAGCCACGAAGGGCGCGGGACCTTGCTCGATGTGGTCCGCCGCACCGCCGAGGTGTGCTTCATGCCGCTCACCGTGGGCGGCGGGGTGCGTTCGGCCCAGGACGCGCGCGCGCTGCTGCTCGCCGGGGCGGACAAGGTTGCGGTCAATTCGGCGGCGGTGGCGCGGCCCGAACTGGTTGCGGACATCGCGCAGAAGATGGGCAGCCAGTGCGTGGTCGCCTCGGTCGATGCGCGGCGGACCGGCGCGGGCTGGGAAATCTTCACTCACGGCGGGCGCAAGGCGACCGGGATCGATGCGGTCGAACACGCGGTCAAACTCGCTGAGCTTGGCGCAGGCGAGCTGCTGGTCACCTCGATGGACGGTGATGGGACGCAGGCCGGGTACGATCTTGCGTTGACCCGAACGATTGCCGATGCGGTGTCCATTCCGGTTGTAGCCTCGGGCGGGGTCGGCACACTCGAACATTTGGTCGAAGGCGTGACCAAGGGCCATGCCAGTGCGGTCCTCGCCGCCTCGATCTTCCACTTTGGCACTCACACAATCGCCGAAGCCCATGCCGCATTGCGTGCTGCGGGACTGCCCGCACGAGCTTAAGTTACTGAAATATGACGTCCCATTGCGGGACGGCGTCGTCGACTCGGTTGCAGCAAGGGGCGTGGCGGCGCAGGGCGCGGCTATGGGCAGGACCGCAACCGGGCTGGCAATCGCATTGGGCACTTGGGCCCTAGCCGCGCCTGCCTGGGCGGCCGGCAGCACGCCGATCCCGGAGCCGACCGATATCACCCTGCTGGCCATGGGTCTCGCCGGGCTGATCATCGGCCGCCGCGCGGCGAAGAAGCCGCCCAAAGACTGACTTGACCAGTGCGCACGCGCACCGCATGCCACTACCCATGGACACGCTAGCCCGCCTTGCCGCGACCATCGCCGCGCGCCGCGACGCCGACCCTGCGACCAGCTGGGTGGCGAAGCTCAACCAGCGCGGCGTGCCTGTGATTGCTCGCAAGCTGGGCGAGGAAGCGGTCGAAACCGTTGTGGCCGCACTCTCGGGCAGCCGCGAGGAACTGGTCGGCGAAGCGGCGGATGTGCTGTTTCACCTGCTGGTCCTACTCGACGCCAAGGGCGTTCCGCTGGACGAGGTCCTCGCCGAACTTGACCGCCGCGAGGGCACCAGCGGGATTGCCGAAAAAGCCGCAAGGGGCGAGTAATGCCGATCGATGCAACCCAGTCTTACGACGACCAGAACATCTTTGCGAAAATCCTGCGCGGCGAGATCCCGAACCGCACGATTTATGAAGACGATTGGGCGCTCGCGTTCCATGACATCAACCCGCAGGCCCCCGATCACGTGCTGGTGATCCCCAAGGGGGCTTACGTCAGCTGGGACGATTTCTCGGCCAAGGCGAGCGAGGCGGAGATCGCAGGTTTCGTCCGCGCGGTCGGTACTGTCGCGCGCGAGATGGGCCTGGTCGAGCCGGGGTATCGCCTCCTCGCCAACGTGGGGCAGAACGGTCACCAGGAAGTGCCGCACCTTCATGTCCATCTGTTCGGCGGGCGACCGCTGGGCCCGATGCTGGCACGGTAAAACGGCTAGACTCTTGCCCCGCGAGTCGCGCTGCGGCTAAGGGTCTGGCGTAATGACGTCATTTCCCGCCCCGCCCAGCGGTCTCATAGAAGGCCCGCTTCACCGCTTCGCGGTGCGGGCCTACTTCGAAGACACCGACCTTTCGGGCGTGGTCTATCACGCCAACTACCTGCGCTGGTTCGAGCGCGCGCGCTCGGATTTCTTGCGCCTCCTCGGCATTGACCAGCGCGCTGTGAACGAGGCTGGCGCGGGCGCCTTCGCGGTGGCCGACCTGTCGATCCGCTATGTCAGCCCGGCGCGGCTCGACGATGCGGTACGGATCGAAACCCGCTGTACAGAACTTCGCGCGGCATCGTGCCGAATGCGCCAGCTGGCCACGCTCGAAGATGGAAAACTGCTCGCCGAAGCAAACCTGCGCGTCGGCTTCGTTGCTCCCGATGGCCGCCCGCGGCGCATGCCCGAAGCCTGGCGCAAGGCCTTTGCCACGATCACTCCCGAAGGAAATCCATGACCATCCTGCCCCTCCTCGCCGATGCCGCCACGGCGCCGCAGCACCTCAACCCGGTCAAGCTGTTCCTCGATGCCGATATCGTGGTGCAGGTGGTGATGGCCGGACTGATCCTCGCCTCGGTCTGGGTTTGGACGATAATTGTTTCGTTCAGCCTGCGCTATGGCGGCATCCGCAAGCGCTGCGACATCTATGAGCGCGAATTCTGGAAAGCCTCGGACATTGACGCCTTCCAGGCCGAGCGCGGCAAGGGAGACGTCCCGGTGGCGCGCGTCGCGGCAGCCGGCCTTGCCGAGTGGCGGCGCTCGACCGGCGGCAAGTCGTTCGACAAGGACGGCACCCGCCAGCGGCTGGCGGGCGCGATGGACAGCGCCATCGCGCAGGAGGCCGAGCGGCTGGCAGAGCGGCTCAATTTCCTTGCCACTGTCGGCGCGGTCGCGCCGTTCGTCGGACTGTTCGGCACCGTCTGGGGGATCATGAATTCGTTCTTCCAGATCGGGCAGCAGCAGAATTCCTCGCTCGCGGTGGTTGCCCCGGGAATTTCCGAAGCGCTGTTCGCCACCGCGATCGGATTGTTCGCGGCGATCCCGGCGGTCATCGCCTACAACCGTTTCGCGCACCGGGTCGACCAGCTCGAGGCGCGGCTGCAGCGCTTTGCCGACCGCTTCCACGCCAGCCTCAGTCGCGAGCTGGAGGCGCAGTAAGTGGCCTTCACCGCTCCCCGCCGCAGATCCCGCCGCGGCCGTGCGCCGATGGCGGAGATCAACGTCACCCCACTGGTCGACGTGATGCTGGTGCTGCTGATCATCTTCATGGTCACCGCTCCGCTGATGAGCGCCGGTGTCCCGATCGACCTGCCTGACAGCAAGGCCAAGCCGCTCGACCAGAACCCGACCGAGGTCAACCTGTCGCTTACCCCGGATGGGACGATCTACCTCGATAAGGTCGCGGTCGATCCGGGTACCCTGAGCGAGCGGCTCGCCGCGCTGGAGTGCGGATCGGAAAAGAAGCAGCAGATCAATCTGCGCGCCGACAAGACGCTGCCTTACGGGCAGGTGATGGCGGTGATGGGTGAGCTCAACCACGCGGGCTGCAACGCGATTTCGCTGGTCACCAACAGTTCAGTTATGGCCCCATAGCAAAAGATACGATGACCGCACGCAGCCTCAGCCGCGAAGAATCGCTTGGCCTGGCACTGGCGCTGGTCGGCCACGTGGCGCTCGTGGCCTGGCTGGTGTGGCAGCGCGCGCCCGCGCCGATGCCCATGCCTGAGCGGATGAGCGTGACGATCAGCGACCAGACCGGCCCTGTTTCGAGCGCGCCAGTAGTGCAGCCTGAGGAAGCCGCACCCGATACCGCGCCGGTGCTGGGCGAAGCCCCTCCGCCGCCTGCGCCGCAGCCGCAGCCGCAGGTCGTGCCGCCGCAGCCGCAGAAACCCAGCGCCATTTCTGCGCCTCCGAAGCCGCAGGTCAAACCCCCTGTGGCACCGCAAAAGCCTGTGAGGCCGGGGCAGAAGCCCGGCGCTTCGGCGTTCGACAATGCCTTTGCGGGCGGCGTTCCGAATGCGGCCGGCAAGGCGAAGAGCCCGCCCGCCAGCGTGGCCTCTGCGCAGCAGGTGAGCTCCTGGACCTCGCTGATCGGCAGCAGGGTACGCGGACCGTGGAATTCCTGTCCGGTGAGCGGGCTCGACGTGCAGAGCCTGCGTGCAGTGGTGCGCTTCAGCCTCAATCGCGACGGCAGCATCGCCTCGATCGAAGAGCCGCAAGTTACCGGGATCACCGCCTCGAACCAGCCACAGGTCCGCCCGTTCCGCGATTGCGCGGTGCGGGCAATCAAGCTTGCCGCGCCGTTTCCCGGCCTGCCGCCCGAATTCTATGACAGCTGGAAGCTGCGCCGCCTGACTTTTTCAAAGCGAGACTGACCATGCGTAAATCGATCCTGGCCCTGATCTGCATCGGCGCGATGGTGCCTGCCGCGCTCGTGGCGCAAACCGCAGCGCCGACCGCTCCAACGACCGCTGCCCCCGGGCAGGAGGTCGATGAGGAAGTGGTCGGCACGCTGGACAACGACGCCAAGATCGCCATCCCTGCTTTCGCCACCAACGCCGATGTGCCGACGCAGACCAGCGCGGGAACCACCTCGTCGCTGGGCACCAGCCTGGCCTCGGTCATCTACGGCGATCTCAAGAACAATGGCCTGTTCAAGCCCGAAGGCCCAGGCAGCCTGCCGCGTCCTGACCTGCCGCAGGTCCAGTCGCCCGATTTCGCGGGCTGGAAGGTGCGCGGTACCGATATGCTCCTGCAGGGCTATGTCCGGGCCGAGCCGAACGGGAACGTGACAGTCGGTTGCTATCTCTACGACGTTTCGCTTGGCCAGCAGACCGCCAAGGCCGGGTGGACCGTACCGCCGGGCGAATGGCGCCGCGCCGCGCACAAGTGCGCCGACATGGTCTATTCCAAGCTGTCGGGCGAGAACCCTTTCTTCGACAGCCGGATTGCCTACATCGCGGAGACCGGACCTAAGGGCCACCGGATGAAGCGGCTGGCGGTGATGGATTCGGACGGGGCCAACCACACCTACCTGACCACCGGCCAGGCGACCGCGCTGACTCCGCGCTATTCGCCCGACTATTCGAAGATCCTCTACCTGTCCTATTTCAACGGCAGCCCGCGGATCTACGTCTATGATCTTGCCGCGAAGAGCCAGAAGCTGCTGCTGCAATCGACCAACCCGCTGTTCGCGCCGCGCTGGTCACCAGACGGCAGGTGGATCCTCTATTCGATGGCGATCGCCGGCAACACCGACATCTACAAGATGCCGTCCAGCGGTGGTGCTTCGGTCAAACTGACCAATTCGCCGGGGATCGACATCGGCGGCAGCTTCTCGCCCGATGGCAGCCGGATCGTGTTCGAAAGCGATCGTTCGGGCAGCCAGCAGGTCTATGTGATGGACGCCAATGGTGACAACCAGAAGCGGATCAGTTTCTTCGGCGGTCGCGCCGCGACGCCGGAATGGAGCCCGCGCGGCGATCAGATCGCCTTCACCCACATCGCCGGGAACTTCCGCATCGCAGTGATGGATCCGGCGGGCGGGAACATGCATTACCTGACCGATAGCTGGCAGGACGAAGCCCCGACCTGGGCGCCCAATGGCCGCGTCATCCAGTTCTTCCGGACCGCGCGCAATTCGGGCCAGACCGGAATCTGGCAGGTCGACCTCACCGGCAAGAACGAACGCAAGCTCAACACCCCCGGCGATGGCGCCGATCCCGCGTGGGGACCGCTTCGTCCCTGATGTGCGTTGACTCGTCGCTGCAATGCCTGATGATACCCTGTAACTAGGAGACCAAGGATGAAAGCCCAGACCGCGATTGCCGCTGTCCTTGCCAGCGCACTGGCGCTGTCGGCCTGTTCGCACAAGGCGCCCAAGGTGCTGCCGCCTGATCCGGGCGGCTCGGCCACGACCGACACGACCACCACCGACAACGGCGCGCCGACGCCCGGCAGCCAGGCCGATTTCGCCGCGCAGATGATGGGGCAGGACACGGTCTATTTCGACACCGACCAGTACAACATCGACAGCGCCGACCAGCAGGCGCTTGCCGCGCAGGCCGCGTGGCTGGCCAAGTATCCGCAGAAGCGCGCGACGATTCAGGGCCATACCGACGAGCGCGGAACCCGCGAATACAACCTTGCGCTGGGCGAACGCCGCGCCAATGCGGCGAAGAACTATCTTGTCAGCCTGGGCGTCGATCCAAGCCGCCTCGCCACGCAGACCTTCGGCAAGGACCAGCCGGTCGCGATGGGCTCCAACGAAGAAGCCTGGGCCAAGAACCGCCGCGCGGTGACGATCACGATCGATTGATGCGGGGCCGGCCCGCCTGGCTCAGAAGCGGGTCGGCAGGATCTGGGTGAGGCCGGGGAGCGGTGACGCTTCGACGCTGATCCCGCCCGGCGCGGCGAGCGAGCCCGACAGGTGCATCGCCGGCGCGACCCCGAAGACCACCAGCGCAACCGTGGCCAGCACGGAAAACGAAACTGCAAGTGCAAGCTGCTTGCTCATGACCACCCCTGTCTGATGCGCCGCGATATGGGAACGCGCGAATGGTTAAGCAAGAGTGCTGAACCTTGGCTGACCGAAGCACCGGCGCTTCATTGTCCTTGCGCTGCGCGGGGCAGAACGGGTAGCGGCAAAAGCGATGGTCGGAGCACGCAGATCGGATAGCTGGGGCTTCCCCCGTTGGGGTGGTTACGGCAAGGGCAGCGAAGCCGCGCAGGTCCGCCTGTGCGATCGCCACGGCTGCACCGATGCCGGCACGTGTCCGGCGCCGAAAAGCCCCAACAGTCCGGAACGGTGGATGTTCTGCCAGCGCCATGCTGCCGAATACAACCAGGGTTGGGATTACTTTGCGGGCCTCGATGCCGAAGAGGCCGCAGAGCGCGAAGCCGCCGAACGCCAGACTCACGAAGGGTTCAAGGAAAGCGCGCACTATGGCTGGGCCACCTCGGGCGACGGCACCCGCAGCCGCGACGAACTCCGCGCGCTAGATCTGCTCGGCCTGGCGCCCGATGCGGATTTCGACGAGATCAAGAAGGCGTGGCGGACAAAGGCCAAGGAAGTGCACCCCGACGTGCGTCCCGGCGACGAGGAAGCGGCCAAGGCGTTCCAGGCGCTGCAGCTCGCCTACGAAGTGCTGCGCGCAGCCGAGGAGCGCCGCGAGTGGAAGGGTTGAAGGTCAGGCTAGGCTGACAGGCACGCGCGCTTTCTTGAGCGTGCCAGAAAATACCGTCACCGGCCGGTCGCCGTCCGAAATGATCCCGCGCACGAAGACCATCGAGAAGCCCGCGCGAACCACTTCGCCGCGCGCGGTGAGCAGCTTGCCCGGCTCGGCCGCATCGACGAATTCGACATTGCAGGTGACGGTCACACCGTGGACCGAGGCATCCATCCCGCCTGCGATCATAAACAGCGAATAGTCGGCAAAGGTCATCACCGCGCCGCCGTGGACATTGCCCCCGGCGTTGCAGTTCTTGGCTTCGGGCAGGAACCCGCAGACCACTCCGTCGCCGTCGGGCCTGCAATAGAACGGACCGGTATGGTCCTCGAACCGGTCGCTCGGCTCGTAATGATACCATCCAGCCCATTCACCGGAATTGATCTGGGCCAGTCCGGGTCGCCGTGCGGCGCCTTCGTCTGGATGGAGTTTGTCATGCGACATGGCTGAAATCCCTGCCCGTTTCCGCGGCGCCAGAGCAGAAAGCGCGGCGGCCCGCAAGCGCGATCAGCCATACAACACGTTATCCTACCAGCACGGGGATCCCGCACGACAAGCGATCAACCGCAACGTCGGATACGCCCAGTCCGACACCGGTGGTGCGCATGGCGGAGGTCAGCAGGCTGTCGATAGCCGGTGCTGCAACCGAAAGCGCGCTGCCCGCAGTCGCGCTCAGGGTTGAAGCGTTGACCCCCAGGCCGAGTGCCGTCACCGTGATTTTCGTGTTCTTGCTAAGTGACGCGGTAAGCGCGTTCACTGCGTCGGTGGTGAAAATCGACTTCACCGTATCTTCGGCGATTTCTGTCTTGTTGAAAAAAGCCTGTTGTTCGGCGTTCCCGCCCAGGCTGAGCAGGGCGCTGCCATTGACCTTGAACAGTGGGGTCTTGGCCAGTTCGGCAGGCAAAATAGTCAGGGCCTGTGAAAAATCGTCGAATCTGTCCTCGTCCACGCTGCCGATTGCGGCATTTCCGATCGATGGTTTGACCCCAAGCGTCACCCCGTCAACTTCCGGGTCACCACTGGCGCAGCTGAGTGCGAGCATGCGCGCTTCGCCCGGCGCCGCCTCGACATAGACCGGCAACTTGATCGAAGCGAGAGCAAGGTTGCCAGTCGCCACGGTGGTCTTCAGATACAGCCGCATCGACGAGCTGCGCAGGATCACGTCACGGGCGGCAGTGATCGTTAGCATCGGCGAGTGTACCGTGCTGTTGGTCCCGGTGATCCGCAATGTCGTGCCAGTCAGCCCGGCGACCGACATGGCGGCCGAAATGTTCCAGTACTGACCTTGGCTCAGTTGCAGGCCAAGGCGAGTCATCGTCAGGCTATCGAGCAGCAGTGGGCTTTGACCATCGCGCTGGACCGTCCGCCCAAGTTCGCCAATGTCGGCAATTTGCGACAATGAGAATGTGGAACCGCCTAACTGTGTGGAAATACCGGCGAGCAGGTTGGCGACGGAGGGGTCATCGCTGGCCTCGCCAATCGCGGACAGCAATTCGGCCGCGTCGATCTGCCGTGAGAAGATCTCGCCGTAAGTACGGCCTACCAAGCCTTCTTGCGCGGCGATCGAATTCGCCACTGCGAAGAGGTCCACCTTGTCCATTGCGAGAAGAGCAATATCATCGGACGAGAGATTGAGATTGGTACCCGCCAGCGCAGAAAGCACCTGGTTGGGGACATTGCCACCCAGATTGGTCAAACGCGTGCCGATCGAAAAGGCGGCCAGGTTGCGGCGCGAGGCGATCGCCTCGGCGTGGACCCGTGCGGTATGATTTCGGGTCAGGAAAGCGCCAAAGGTCAGCGGCACGTCCTGTTCCAGCATAACCTTCATCGCATTTGCGTGTGCTGCATCACTGGGCTGGAAGCGGTCTTTCGGAGCGATCGCCGGATCGGCTGTATACTTGCCGGGGACAAGTTTTACCACCTTGGCGTCTTCGCTGCCATCTGCCACCAGCAAACTGCGCACCGAACTTTCAGCGCCCTGGGCAAAGTCTTCCTCGCCCACTGCCATGGCCGCTGAATCCGCCAGTCCCTGTAGCTTGCGCTGGGCCAGGTACATCGATCCCAAATCGATCGCGAAGGCGCATGACCCGATCAATGCGGTGAACGAACTGGCGAGCAGGATTGTGCTTACCCCCGCTTCGTCGCGGCGCAGTCTTTGCAGGATGCTGAGCGGATCCATAAAACCCTCGGTTCTAAAGGTAGACGAGCTTGACGGTCGACTGGCGCGCGATTGGAGCGAGTGGGATCGGAATGATCCCGATCGCCAACGCGCGATTCTGCGATGTCTGGTAAGTTACGGTGACCGTGTAATAGTCCCCGCTGCGGTTGGTGGCGGTCGAAACAAGCCGGGCATCAACACCGCTCGCTATGGCGAGGGACTGGGTGACGCTTTGATTGACCATGACGCGCCGGTCATCGTCGTTAAGCCCTGCGACCGCCGCACGCGCCGCTTCGTCGGCCGCCTGTTGGATCGTGTGGGCGATCATGAACCATTGTCCGAAAGTCGCGATGCCGAGCAGCATTGCAATCACGATGGGCAAGACGAACGCTGCCTCGATCGCGGCGGCGCCATCGGCATCATTGATCAGGCGCCGTGACCAAGTCGGCGGCGCGGGCAAGTCGTGAGGGCGGATGCGATTTTCCATGCCTGCCAACTCTGACAGGCAATCATCACCGGCAAGCTATGTCGCCGGCGAAGCCAAATTGCGTAATTTGCGCAATCCTGCCGGCATTTGTCCGCCACGAAAAGCTGGGATTGCCGCGATGGTTAATTTGAGGAACGCGGGCGTTTGTCCTGGATCAACTCAAAGTACGCAAACTCTGTTGTTTGGTCTCAGAGCGGCGATTATTTCGCCGGACAGGGAGTCGTCAGGATGACCGCGCCTTCAGCTCCATATGCGCCCTGCAACGTGGCCAGCGCGGCGATCACCGGCTTTGCATTCCCGTCGTTTCCGACAAGCGCGATCTCCGTCTTGCGCGCAGCTGCGCCCCGGATCACCGCATCGAGCTCGGCTCGAAAGTGCGGGCGGTCCGCTTTGGCTACCAGGTCAATCAGTGGCAGGTTGATCAGGCGTTGCTGCGGCAGGCCGATCAGATCGCACAGCGGCTGATCCACCCTTTCGATCGTGGCGCGCGGCGAAACGCGGACATATCCGATCTCACCATGCGCATCCAAGGCCTGCAGCAAGGACTTCTTCACGTCGGCGACGCGATGCTGCTGCACTTCGTCCGAAATATCGCGGAAGATCATGACCAGTTGATCGCCGATCGGAAAGGTCTGGAAACGCAGCCAGGCATTGTCCGCAAAAGGTGAAGGCAAATCGGCTGCGCTCGGTTCGTTACTGACTAGCGTCCGCCGCGCGTGGACTTCGAGCAAGGATCCGCTGAATTGCGGCAATTCGGCGCTTAACGACGTACCGTTCAACGATCCCGGTCGCTTGCGGCAGATCGCATGGGCAACCCGGTTGGCAAAGGCGATGCGCAGTGTCGCATCGGTGATGATCACGGCATCGTCCATCCAATCAGCCAGCTCGAGAACGCCGGGACCAACCGGTTCCCCCGCAGTATTGTGTCGAAGCTCGATAAATTCATTGAACTGATCGATGCCGATCAGCACATGGGTGTTGCGACCATGATTGGATATAAAGAGGGGCGAGAGCGTAGCGCGATCGCGGCAAGCGGCAAAGGACCGCACCAGATCGGCAGCGGTAACAGTATGAAAATCATGATATATCTTCATCGCAAAGTCGCTCCACCGCTGAGTGCAGGGCTAACCCGGAATTGCGACCCGAATGACTGTCTATGTTTATCCTAGAATATAATAGCTAACAGTTGGACAATTACAAAGTAACCATTATCGCTGATTAGGCGGCGCGCAGTCCGCTCACTGCCTTGGCGCCGCGATCTTGGGCGGACAGGCCGTCGAAGACCGCGTCAATGATCCGCGCCAGTTTGTCGGCGTTGAGCTTGGGCATGATCAGTCCCATCACGCCGATGTTCACATAGACGCTGGTCATCTGGTTAATCAGGCTGATCGCCTCGTCGATCGACAGGCCGGCAAAATAGCCCTCGGCCATCGCCTCGCCGATGATCATCGCCAGGTAGTGATCGCCCAGGTCGACGTACGAACGAACCAGCTCGAAGTGTTCGTTGCCCAGCTCGACGTAGTTGGCGAAAGCCACCGGATCGCGTTCCCATTCGGTTTTCATCCGTTCGAAACGGCGCGCGTAGAATTCGTACATCTTGCGTCGCGGGCCCAAATCGCTGGCGATCACGTCTTCCATGATCTCGATCTTCGGGCGGAACCAGCGCTCGGCCACTGCCTCGATCAGTGCCTCCTTGCTTTCGAAGTAGCGATAGAGGTTGGCGGTCGACATACCCGCGCGGCCCGCCAGTTCGGTCATGGTGAAGGCACTGGATCCGCGTTCCTCGATCAGTTCGACCATCAGGTCGAGGATCGCCTCGCGTCCGCTGTCGATATCGGTTTGGGGACGCGCCATGGTGTCATGCTCCGGGGGAGGATATTTGATCTGGCTCATTATAGAATGCCTCGGAGACACTTTCAAGAAACTGTGTTGCGCGGTTAATACGCGTTAACTTGCGGCGCGCGGCGCAGGGGTTAGGAAGGCGCATGACCTTCCCAGCCCGTACCGCCGCGCGATTCGCGCGCCTCCTGCCGATGGCGCTCGCGCCCTTCCTGGCTGCTTGCGCCACCGTGGGAACCGCACCGCAAGCTGCGCCGGTGACCGTGGGTATCGTCGCGATCAACGATTTTCACGGCAGCCTCGAACCCCCGCGCCAGTCGGTCCCCGCGCCTGACGGCAAGGGCGGCACGGTGCGCGTGCCTGCCGGGGGCGCGGCCTACCTGGCCAGCGCGATTGACAGCGTGCGCAGCAAATACCCCAACCATTTGACCGTGTCCGCGGGCGATTTGATCAGCGCATCGCAGCTTGCCAGTTCGATCTACCTCGATGAGCCCACGGTGGGCGTCGCCAACCGCTTCGGGCTCGACTTCAACGCGGTAGGCAACCACGAGTTCGACCGCGGGCGTTACGAACTGCTGCGCATGCAGCGCGGCGGCTGTGCCAAGCTGACCGCGCGCCAGCCGTGCCAGGTCGAAAAGTTCGGCGGGGCGAAGTTCCAGTTCCTGTCTGCCAGCACCCGCACCGAGACCGGCGATACGTTGTTCCCGGCCTACGCGATCCGATCCTTTGGCAAGGGCCGCGCGACGGTGCGCATCGGGATCATCGGGCTGACCCTCAAGGGCACCTCGGATCTTGTCACCCCTGGCGGGATCAAGGGGCTGACCTTCGAGGATGAGGCGAGCTCGATCAACGCGCTGGTCCCGGTGCTCAAGGCCAAGGGCGCCGACGCGATCGTGGTGCTGATCCACCAGGGCGGGCAGCAGGACAAGCCCGACGATCCCAGCGGCTGTTCGGGCTTCACCGGCGAAATCCGCCCGATCCTCGACGCGCTCGACACTCGGGTCGACCTGGTCGTCTCCGGCCACACCCATAAGAGCTACGTCTGCAATTACGGCGATCTCAATCCAGCCAAGCCGATCCTGCTGACCAGTGCGGGGGTTTACGGCGAAGAGGTGACCGATATCACACTGACGATCGATCCTGCCGCGCACCGGGTGGTGAGCAAGAAGGCAGTCAATGTGATCGTGCAGAGCGGCAGTTATACTGGCGCACTTGGCCCGGTGAACCCGACCACGATCTATCCCCAGTTCACCCCGCGCGCCGATGTCGCGGGGTATGTCCAGACCTATGTCGATGCCAGCAAGACCTTCGCGGCGAAGCCTGCCGGGCACCTCGCCGGTCCCGCCAGCGGTAAGGTCCTGGGGCAGCTGATCGCGGATTCGCAGCTTGCCGCAAGCAAGAACGCAGGCGCGCAGATCGCGTTCATGAACCCGTTCGGGGTGCGTACCGGACTGGTCCCGCGCGATGGCGGCCTGCTGACCTTCGGGGATCTCTATGCGGTGCAGCCGTTCAGCAACACGCTGGTCACCCAGACCATGACCGGGGCCGAGATCAAGGCGGTGCTCGAGCAGGGGTTTGACGCCAACGGCCCCAACCAAGCGCTTACTCCCAGCGCGGGGTTCGCTTACCGCTATGACCTGTCCCGCCCGGTGGGTGACCGGGTCTTCGACCTCACCCTGGACGGCAAACCGCTCGATCTGGCGGCGAGCTACCGCGTCACCACCAACAACTTCCTCGCGCAGGGCGGAGACAGCTTCACCTTGCTCGCCAAGCAACGCGAAGCGGCGACCGGCGGTGTCGATCTCGATGCCATGCAGGCCTGGCTTGAAGCGGTGCCGCTGCGCGCGGTTCCGTCAGAGGAACGCGCGGTGGAGGTGAAGCACTAGGCTTTCCGTGGCGGCCAGGGAATAAAGCCCGAGGTGCGCGCCACGTACTCGGCGTAACCCGGACGGCTCTTGGCGAGGCCTTTTTCGAGCAGCGGCTTGCCCGACCACTTGGTCAGCGTGAAGGTCAAGAACACCGGTCCGATCACGCTGCCAAGCGCGACCCACGGTCCCGCACTCGCCGCGACCAGCCAGATGCCCCACCACACGCAAGCATCGCCGAAGTAGTTGGGGTGGCGGGTATAGCGCCACAGCCCGGTGTCGAGCACTTTGCCCTTCATGTTCGGATCGGCGCGGAACGCCTTCAGCTGCGCGTCGCCCACCGTTTCGAACACCATGCCGACCAGCCAGATCGCGAAGCCCGCCCAGACGAGCGGAGTCAGCGGGGCCGGAGCCTCGCTCGCCAGTATCCCGACTTGCGCGGGCAGGCTGGTGATGAACAAGAGCACGGACTGCGGCCCGAACACCACCTTGAAAGCGGCCGTGCCATAGCGGCCGGCATCGCGGGCCTTGCCCAGCATCTTTGCATAGCGCGGATCCTCACCATGCGCGCGCCACCGGGTAAACAGGTGGATCCCAAGCCTGAGCCCCCAGATCGCGGTCATCGCCAGCAGCAGTCCGGCCCGGGTGCCCGGATCGGGGAGCTGCAGGAAACTCGCAAGCGCCAGCACGGCCATGCCCGCACCCCACACCGCGTCGATGAATGAAACATCGCCGATCCGCACCGCGACAAGGCACAGGGCGGTCATCATCGCAAGGTCGACTGCGGCGTTTACAGCGAGGTGTTCAAGCATGCGTTTCGCTCCGTTCCTCTTCGATCGCCGCCTCCAGCAAGGCCCAGCGCGGGTTTCCCGGCATGACCGTGCGATAATAGGCGAGCAGCTTTTCCAGATCCGCCGCGTAATCCCCGGTCGGCATCAGTGCCGGGCCGATTCCACCGCGCCCGGTCTCGTCCTCGACCCAGGCGGGCACAAGCGGGACCCCGGCCTTGTGCGCGATGTGATAGAAACCCGATCGCCACGGTTTGGTTGCACTGCGTGTCCCTTCAGGAGCAACGACAAGGGCAAGTTCGGTACGGTGCGCGAAGGCGTCAACCACCTGGTCGACGTAGTTGCGTCCCCTAGCGGTGCGATCCACGGCGACTCCGCCCATGTCGGTCATGAAGCGGCCCGCGGGCCACCGCCACAGCGTGTGCTTGCCCATGAAGCTGGGCTTGATCCCCATTTCAGCCGTCGCGCCCAGAAAGAACACGAAATCCCAATTGGTGGTGTGCGGCACCCCGATGATCACGCAGCGCGGCGGCGGCGAGTGCTTATCCTCCAGCCTGTAGCCGCGGCGGTGGTAAAGCCCGATGATGATCCGTCGCACTAGGCGCGACAGCAGGCTTGGCCCCTTCGATTGCTGCGTCATCCCCACTCCCTTGGCGCTATCGTGACGCGGAATGGCGCGGCTGGCAACCTTGGGATAGCGTCAGAAACCGGCGCCGCCGGGCCATGATGGTGCGGCCAGGCCGAAGACCTTGAACAGCAGGCCCATTTGGCCTTCGCCGACCAGCCGGTCCTTCGCCGCGTGGATCGCCGCGGCGTGTTTCGGAGCCTGCTCACCCAGCGCCTCGGCCCGGGCATCGATGCCGAGGTTGCGCAGCCAGCGCCCTTGCGGAACCGTGCCAAGCCACCGTGCCCCGCGCGACTGGGCGATCGGGGCAAGGCTGGCGAAATCGACATGCGCGGTAAGGTCCGCCTCACCCGGATTGACGAACGGATCGACCTTGAGGTGATCGCGTACCGCCTGCAGGGTCGAACCATCGCGAATGCTGTCGCTGCCATAGTCGATGAAAAGCGCGGCGCCGCCCTGCTCGATCAGCCGGCCGGCGACTTCATAGACCGTCGCGGCGGCAGCCGGGTTGGTTTCGACGATCGTCCCCGGATCGGCAACACGGCGACCCTCCGGGACCGCGGCTTCCATCGGCTGGCTGCCGGCGATGCAAACGAAACGATCGCCTTCCGGAACGACCATTCGCTCGCGCCAGCCTTGCTCGGTCTTGACCATCTGCCGCACCGGCAGGGCATCGAGGAACTCGTTGGCGACCAGCAGGATCGGGCCGTAAGGCGGCAGGGTGGAAAGGTCGTGATGCCAAATCGCGCCGGGGACGTTGGCGAGCTGGATATCCTTGAGCGCGGTCGATCCCTCGACGAAATGGATCGAGGGTTCGAGTCCGTAGCGCTTCGCCGCGCGCAATGCGTCCGTGGCGAGGGTCCCGCGCCCTGGACCCAGCTCGACATAATGCACCGGTTCCTCGCGTCCGGCGTTGATCCACATATCGGCCAGCCACAGCCCGATCAGTTCGCCGAACATCTGGCTGATTTCCGGCGCGGTGACGAAGTCT
>JBJTMA010000176.1:0-8173 GCA_046063295.1 Novosphingobium sp. | reverse complement strand
GCCATGGAAAGGCCAAGCATCGCATGAACCTCGGCGGTCAGGGGGATCGCCTTCATCGAGCGCGGGAAAACGCCGCCGCCCTTGGATATCAGGCTCTTGTCGTAATCATCCCAGCTCGAACGCGGCAGCGCGAACATGCGCGCGCGCTCTTTCCAGCTTTTCATCCCGTCCGGATCGGGATCGAGGAAGATGTGACGGTGGTCGAAAGCGGCGACCACCTTCAGCGACTGCGATAGCAGCATGCCGTTGCCGAAGACGTCACCCGACATGTCGCCGCAGCCGACCACGCGGACCGGGTCCTTCTGCACGTCGACACCCATTTCGAGGAAGTGGCGTTGCACCGAAAGCCAGGCACCCTTGGCGGTGATGCCCATCGCCTTGTGGTCGTAGCCCTTCGAGCCGCCGCTGGCGAAAGCATCGTCGAGCCAGAAGTCGCGTTCTTCGGCAATGCCGTTGGCGGTGTCGGAGAAAGTCGCCGTGCCCTTGTCGGCGGCGACCACGAAGTACGGATCCTGCCCATCGCGGATCACAACCGACTTTGGGTGAACCACCTTGCCGCTCACGATGTTGTCGGTGATCGACAGCAGCGTGCGGATAAACAGCTTGTAGCTTTCCTTGCCCTCGACCAGCCAGCCGTCACGATCGCGCGTCGGATCGGGGAGTTGCTTGGGATAGAACCCGCCCTTGGCTCCGGTCGGCACGATCACCGCGTTCTTGACCCGCTGCGCCTTCATCAGCCCGAGCACTTCGGTTCGGAAGTCGTCGCGACGGTCGGACCAGCGCAGCCCGCCGCGCGCAACCGGGCCGGCGCGCAGGTGAATGCCTTCGACCCGGCGCGAATAGACGAAGATTTCGCGCCATGGCAGCGGCTTGGGCAGCCCCGGCACCAGCGCTGAATCGAGCTTGAAGGCCAGCGCTTCTTCGCCTGCAGCGGCAAAGGCGTTGGTCCGCAGCATCGCTTCGATCAGTGAGCGGTAGAGCCGCAGCAGGCGATCGTCGTTGATCGCCGAGACGCCGGCGAGACCGTCGCGGATCTCATCCTGCGCGAGCGTTTCGCCCTTGGTCCGGTCACCGTGATGGGCCGGGTCGTGGCGGATGCGGAACAGATGGATCAGGCCGCGGGTCACCGCTGGCGCGTTCTGCAATGCATCGACCGCAGTGGCGATGCCATAATTGACCCCGGCCTGGCGCAGATAGCGGTACCACGCCCGCAGCCAGTCGGCTTCGCGCGCCGAGAGCGAGACGCCAGCGATAAGGCGGTTGAACGGATCGTCTTCGGCAGAGCCGTTGAGCACTGCGGCAAGGGCGGTTTCGATCACTTCGCTGCGCGCCATCAGCGTGGCGGGATCGAGCCCTGCGGGCAGGGCCAGGGTGAAATCGTGGATCGTACCCAGGCGTCCCTCATCAAGGGCGGTCGGTTGGTCCTCGATCACGCGGAAACCGAAGTTTTCGAGCGCGGGGACCACGTCGGACAGTGCCAGCGAGCCGTGGCGCTGGTAGAGCTTGAGCCGCAGGGTGCCGTCTTCATCGCCGCCCAGGCGGTGCAGGCGGGCGTCACGATCGCGGCCCGGAGCCAGGCGGCGCAATCTTGAGATATCGATCGCCGCTTCGGCCGGACCGTAAACCGACCGGTATGCCAACGGGAAGGCTTCCGCATGGCGCGCGGCGATCGCGGCGGCACGGCCTGCATCGTCCTCGCGCGCTACGATTTCATCCTCGACGGCATCGTTCCAGCCGCGCAGCATGCCCTGGATGCGCGCATCAAGCGCGGCTTCGTCGGGCAGCTTTGCCACTTCGGGCAGGTCGAGCACATAGCGCAGCAGCGCCAGGTTGCCTTCCACCTCAAGGCTCCAGTCGAGTACCGGCGATGCGGCTGCGTCGACCAGCAGCTTTTCGATCTGCAATCGGGTGCCGGTCGACATCACGTCGCGCGGCAGCCAGACGAATGCGTGCAGGTGGCGGGTGAGCGAACTCGGCACCAGGGCGAGCTTGGGGCGTGGCCGGTCGACCAGGCTCATTGCCGTGGTTGCGACCTTTTCCAGTTCGGTATCGGTAAAGCCAATCAGCAGATCGTGCGGTAGCTCGGTCAGGGCGTGAACGAGGGCCTTGCCGGCGTGACCCTGCGGGGCAAAGCCCAGTTTCTTGTTAAGCTTGTCCAGCTGCGCGCGCATCCGCGGCACCCGGGTAGGTGGCGCGAGCAGCGCGGCGCTGGTCCATAGGCCCATATGCGCCGAGAGAGCGGTAACCTTGTCGCCGTCAGTCACCGGCACGATGAACAGGTCAAGCGGCGCGCGGCGGTGGACATTGCTGATCCGGTTGGACTTGACCACCAGCGGCAGCCGCTTGGCCTTCGGCTTGCTGTCGAACCAGGCAAAAGCGCGGTCCCACGAAACTTCGCCGAGCAAAACCTTGGCGCTGCGGCGGCACACGCCGAGCGCGCCAGTCTGGGTCCCGTCGCGGTGGTGCAGGGCATAGCCAAGCTGGGTCAACGCGCCGTCCTTAAACCAGCGCAGCAATTCGGCACCTTCCGTATCACTCAGACCATCGGCGTCCTCGGCCATGCGCGCCTGCATCTTCGGCCAGTCTGCCACCGCGACACGGACATCGCCCAGCGTGGCGCGCAGCGCGCTTTCAAGGGCGCGGCGCGCTTTTGCATCGGCGCGGCCCGTTTCGATGTAGATCATCGATTCGCGCTGCGAGTCAGTGCTGCCGGAAAGCTCCACCAGCTTGCCCTTGGTGTCGCGGTGTACCGCAACCACCGGATGGACCAGGCGATCGATTTCGAGGCCTTGGGCGAATATCGTGGTCGCGATCGAATCGACCAGGAAAGGCATGTCGTCGTTGATCACCGCAATCCGCATGAAACGCTCGGTGGCGCTGCCGGATACGGTCTCGATTTCGATATTGGCCTCGCCGCTTTCGCGCTGTGCGGCGACGGCGGCAAGAAACTGGGCTGCGCTATCGAGTCCTGACTTGCTGAACGGCGTATCGCCGGGGAGCATCCCGCTCTTCAGCTGACCGGCCAGCGCCTGGGTGAGATTGGAACGGGCGCCGCTGCGGGCAGTCGAAGAGGCCATGCTTGTATGCGCTCCTTGCGGCACCCCGCCGCTCAGTCCTGCGAGTTATATTATTGCTAGCTTTCGTAGCATTGATGCGCACTGTACGAGCATGCTTGGTTAAGCGCAACCACCTGACCCTAGGGAATTGGCCCTAATTCAGCGCTTCGACCGTCATCGTCAGTGATCGCCGTCGCATAGCCGGGTCGAACGTCGCTCCGGACACGATAATTTCGTCCGCCCTGGTGCGCTCGACAAATTGGGCAATCGATGCCGCGACCGTCGCCCTACTGCCCACCGCGCTGACCGATCGCATGTGTTCCAGCATTGCGAGCTGCCCCGGCGGAAGTGACTGGCGGTAATTCGGCACCGGTGGTTGCAGCTGCCTTGGCATTCCGCTGCGCAGGTTGACGAAGCTCTGGTCGATCGAGGATGCGAGCAGTTCCGCCTCCTGATCGCTATCCGCAGCGATCACGTTCATTGCTGCCATCACGTGCGGCTTATCAAGGTCAGCCGAAGGCCGGAACTGGCGGCGGTAGACCTCCAGCGCCTGATCGAGATGGTCGGGTGCGAAATGCGATGCGAATGCGTATGGCAGTCCCAGCGCCGCAGCAAGCTGGGCGCCGAACAGGCTTGAACCCAGGATCCACAGCTCTGGCCGTGCGCCAAATCCCGGCGTGGCCCGAATTCCGATCTCCGGTTCGCCGGTAAACAGTGCCCGCAATTCAACTACGTCCTGCGGGAAGTATTCCGACGCCCGCCCCAGGTCCTTGCGCAGGGCCTGGCCGATCCGCATGTCGGCTCCCGGTGCCCTGCCAAGGCCAAGATCGATCCGGCCCGGATAGAGGGCGTCTAGCGTGCCGAACTGTTCGGCGATTACGAAGGGACTGTGATTGGGAAGCATGATCCCGCCAGCTCCAATCCGTATTGTCGAGGTTGCGGCGCCGACATGCGCCAGCACCACCGAAGTCGCACCGCCCGCGACTCCAGCCATGCCGTGATGCTCGGCCACCCAGAATCGCTTGTAGCCAGCCGCTTCGGCAGCCTGTGCCAGCGCGGCCGCGTCGGCGAGCGCCTGAGCCGGGTTGCCGCCTTCGCGGACCGGGACAAGATCGAGTACGGAAAGTGCAGGTTTGTCTGGCGTGCTCACTTTGCGGGTGATGCGCGCTGCGGCCCCAGCTGGTCAAGATAGCCTTGCGCGGTCTTGGCAAAGCTGGAGTTTGGCGCCGCAGCGATTACCGATAGCCAGCTCTTGCGGGCCGCATCGTCGCGGCCTGAAAGCACCGCGATGACGCCAGCCTCAAGCCCGATCTCAGGATCAACCGGCATCAAGCTGGCTGCGCGCTCGATCTGCTGCTGCGCCGCTGCAAGCTTGCCCTCGCGGCGGGACAGCGTTGCCGAAAGCAGCCAGCCTTGCGAATTGTCAGGTACTTCGGCGCGCGCTTCCTCGAGCGCGGCTCCAGCTTCGGCGGTTCGGCCCAGGGCAACCAGCGCCCGGGCTCGATCGATTTGGATGACGCCGTTGAGCTGGTGATCGTTGGCGCTGTGCGCATCGCCGTGAGCGTGGTCGAGAGCGATCAGGGCCGCTGCGGTATCGCCCGCAACCAGTAGGGCGTTCCCGGCCAGTGCGCCAAGCCTTGCCCGTTCCCCCGCTTCATTCGCGGGCGTGTTGTCGCGTGCGGCAAGGAACAGCGCCCCAGCTTCGGCCCAGCCGTCAATGCGGGTCAGTGCCAGGGCCTTGCATTGCTGGGCACCAGCCTTGTCGCTCATCGTCTTGGCCGCGGCCAGCCAGGCTTCGGCCTCGTCAATCGCATCGGACGGGTTTTCCATCGCGAGCTTCAGGCAGTTCTGCAGCTCGGGCGATTGCCGTCCAGCCGCGGAGAGCGGATTCGCGGGCTGGCTCACCACGGTCGGCGCCTTGGCTTTGCGCTCGGGCAAAGGAGCTTGCGGCAGCGTACCTCCCGGACCGACCTGGGCAAGAAAGGGAAGCAACAAGGTGGCAAGAGGCATTGCATTCTCCGCAGCGACGATCAGTCGAGGCCTTCCAGGGTATGCAGCAGCAGAGCGATGTCCGCATCGCGCGAAAGCCGGTGATCGCCGTCCTTGACCAGCATGACCTGCACATCGGCTGAACGCAGCGTCTGTGCCAGTTGGAGCGAAAGCTGCCACGGCACGTCGGCGTCTGCCTGGCCGTGAATCAGGCGCACGGGGCAATCGAGTGCCACTGCCGCGCCAAGGAGGCGCTGCGCCTCACCATCGTGCCAGAACGCGGCGTGGGTTGGCGTCGGTTCTGGCCCGTACGGATTGTCCTCGTAGATCGTTTCGCCCGCCGCAAGCTGCGCCTTCTGCGCCGCGTCATAGCCCCAGTCGGTAAAGTCCGGCGCGGCTGCGATCCCGACCAGCGCTGCAATCCTCTCTGGCGCGGCGAGCGCTACAAGGAGCATCAGCCACCCGCCCATGGAAGAGCCAACCAGCACGACCGGTCCCTGGCAGGTGGCTTCGACCAGGCTTGAAACTTCGTCCTTCCAGCGGCTGAGCGAGCCGTCCGCGAAATCACCGGAGCTTTGCCCGCATCCCGAATAGTCGAGCAGCAGGCAGGGCCTCCCAGATTTCACAGCCCACTGGAAAACCGCATTCGCCTTGCCGCCGACCATGTCGGACATGTAACCGGGCAGGAACACCAGCGCGGGCCCGCTCCCGTCTACGAAGCGATATGCGATGCGGCGCCGGTCGGGCAGTTCATGATAGCGGATTTCGGTCATGGGCCTGCTCCATGCCTGCTTCGGGCGGCGGCGTCACTTGCTCAATTTCATCGCGATGCGATCGACATTGTCCTGTCAAGAATCCCCGCTAGGCTAGCGCACACAACAGGGAGAAAGCCATGTCGATGAACCCGCCGGAGCCGGCCCCTATCACCCACACCAGCCGCCGCACCGCGCTGAAGCTTGCAGCGCTTGGGCTGAGTGGTGCGGCCGTGCCGGTGCTGGCACAGGCTCCTACTGGTTTTACCCATGGCGTCGCCAGTGGCGAGCCCGGGCCGACCCGCGTGCTGCTCTGGACACGCTACGTCAGTGGGGGCGAGACCAAGCTGCGCTGGGAAGTGGCGAGCGATGACCAGTTTTCGCATGTCGTGGCGCACGGTGAGGCGCTCGCCTCACCCGCAAGCGACTGCTGCGCCAAAGGTTATGCCGCGGGTCTGAGGCCCGGGACCTGGTACCACTATCGCTTCATTGCTCCCGACGGATCGAAGTCGGTCACCGGGCGCACCCGCACGCTTCCACAAGGAAAAGTCGACAAGTTCCGCATGGCCGTGTTCTCGTGCTCGAACTTCGGATTCGGCTGGTTCAACGCCTATGCCCATGCGGCCGAGAGCGGTGATTTCGATCTCGCTATGCACCTCGGCGATTACTACTACGAGTACAAACGCGGCGAATATCCGAGCGCGAAGCAGACCCTTGAGGGTCGCGTGTTGCCGCTCGACGAAGCCGCGACCCTCGCCACATATCGTGAACGCCACGCCACTTACCGCGGTGACCCCGACCTGCAGCGGCTGCATCAGCTGCTGCCGTGGGTGCTGATGTGGGACGATCACGAGAGCGCCAACGATTCGTATCGCGACGGTGCAGAGAACCACGACCCGAAGACCGAAGGCTCGTGGACTATTCGCAAGGCCGCTGCACGCCGCGCCTATCGCGAATGGCTGCCGGTATCGGATCACGACTGGGGCACTTACGAGATCGGCCAGCTCGCCACGCTGTTCAAGCTCGAAAGCCGACTCACCGCGCGGACCAGGCAGCTTGATTTCGGCGCGCTGGTCAAAGGTCTCCCCGCCGACCAGGCCGAGTCCGCGCTCAGGACCTTCCACGACGGCACCTGGCGCGACCCGAAGCATACCTTGCTCGGAGCGGGGCAAGAGGCCTGGCTCGCCAGCGCGCTCAAGGCTTCGGTCAAGGCGAGGAAGCCGTGGCAGGTGATCGCGCAGCAGGTGATCATGGGCTCGGTCGCGATGGGACCCGACGTGCTTGCCGGGATGCCTGACAACACCCCGAGTTACGTCAAGGACCGGATCGTCGAGGATGTTGCGGCGGGCAAGGCCGACTTGCCCCTTAACATGGACCAGTGGGACGGATACCCCGCCGCGCGCGACCGCTTGTTCAAGAGCGCGCTCAATGCCGATGCCAACCTCGTGGTGCTTTCTGGCGACAGCCATAACGCCTGGGCCTTCGATCTCGACCGCAAGGGCACCCGCGTGGGTGTGGAGATGGCCGGGACTTCGGTCACCTCTCCCGGTGCGGAAGGATCGATCCGCTGGATGAAGCCCGACGAAATCGCCCGGGCCACCGTAGCGCGCAATCCGCAGCTTAAATGGTGCGACATGTCGCAGCGCGGTTATATGGCGGTCGAACTCACTCCCGCTGCGGCGACCTGCGAATATCGTTTCCTCGCCACGGTCCGGCAGAAAAGTACTGCGCTCGCTGGGACCAAGCGGATGACGGTGCTGGCCGGGCAGCGGAAATATACGGCTTAGTTGCCTCTTAACCCCACTGCTGCTAGGGGAGCCGCGATGACGCAGTGCCTTGCCTTGACGCAGACTACCACCACCCGGGAAACCCCGGGGCTGGCCGTCTTCGCCTGACGCGAAGCCGCGCCGCCGTCCGGGTTCGGGCGGCTGGCGTTACCTCCCGAACCTGCCTTATCCAGACGCCGCCCCTTCCGGTGCGCCGCGGCTTGTGCCATGGCGCGGCCAAGCAGAAGAGAGTGTCCATGTCCGAAGTTCTGAAGATCAGCCTTCCCGATGGCTCGGTGCGCGAGATGCCAGCCGGTTCCAGCCCTGCCGATGTCGCCGCGGCGATCGGTCCGGGCCTTGCCAAGGCGGCGATCGCCGCGCGCATCGACGGTGATCTGGTCGATCTGTCGCGTCCCTTCACGAAGGACGCCGCGCTTGCGCTGGTCACCAACCGTGACGAGGCCGATGCGCTGGAGCTGGCGCGGCACGATTTTGCCCACGTGCTGGCCGAAGCGGTCCAGGCGCTGTGGCCGGGCACGCAGATCACCTTCGGCCCGGCGACCGACGACGGGTTCTATTACGACGTGATGGCTCCCGCCAGCCGCGCCCC
>JBJTMA010000023.1:0-10606 GCA_046063295.1 Novosphingobium sp. | reverse complement strand
ATCGCCGCGGTTGCGCGGCCGCCGAAGAACCACGGCACGTCGTTGCCGACCTGCGCGCCTTGCAGCGGATTCTCGTCGACCAGCAGCACCTTGCCGCCAGCATGTACTGCCTCGATGGAGGCCGCCGTGCCGCTGCGCCCGGCGCCGACGACGACCAAGTCGAAATGATCCTGCGGTTTGGGGAACTTGCCGTCGATGGCGTGGGGATCGGTTCCGCGCGCGGTCATACCGCCTCCAGTGCCTGCGCCAGATCGGCGATGATGTCGTCAATATGCTCGAGCCCGACCGAGAGCCGGATGGTCCCGTCGGTGATCCCGCTCGCCAGTCGGTTTTCGCGGCTGACCGCATAATGCGTGGTGGTCGCCGAATGGCAGATCAGTGTGTTTGAACCGCCAAGGTTGACCGCAAGCTTCAGGAGCCGCAGCCGGTCGAGCATGCGGAATGCCTCGGCTTCGCCGCCGTGGAGGTGGAACGAGAAGGTCGATCCGGCGCCTTTGCACTGGCGTTCGAACACCGCCCGCGCGGGAGTCCCTTCGGGAGTGAAGCCAAGGTAGGTCACGCCGGCAACCTTGGGATGGGCCCGCAGCCAGTCAGCCACGGCCTTGGCATTTTCCATCGCCCGCTCGGTACGGATGTGAACCGTCTCCAGGCTGCGCAGCACCAGCCAGGCGGTATAGGGATCGAGATGGCTTCCCCAGACCAGCCGCTGCAGCTTGAGCGGCTCGACCAGATCGCGCCGCCCGGTGATGGCGCCCGCCAGAAGATCGGAATGCCCCGCGCAGTATTTGGTCAGCGAGGTAACGCAGAGGTCTACCCCGTGCTCGAACGGACGCTGATGGAACGGCCCAAGCAGCGTGTTGTCGACCATCACGATCGGCCTCCGCCCCTGTGCACCTCGATCCGGCCGGCGATCTTGACAGCAGGTCGAGGTCGACCAGCGCGGCGGTGGGATTGCCGGGGCTTTCGGCGGCGAGCATCGCGACCGGCCCCTTGGCCATCGCCCGTTCGCAAGCGGCCCACATGTTCGCCTCGTCGCAGCCATCGGTCCAGGCTTCGGCGTGGCTACCAAACTGGGGCATGATCTCGTTGAACAGCCCATCCACGCCCGAATAGAACGGGCGCCCGTGAACCACGCACTCACCGGGGCGAAGGAAGGCCAGCGCCACTGCGGTGTGCGCGGCCATCCCGCTGGCATAGGCGAGACCCGCCTCGGCCCCGTCGATCGCGGCGAGGCGTTCTTCAAGAATGTCGAGACCCGGGTGCCCAAGCCGTGAATAGATATGCGCGCTGCCACCTGCTTCGGGTCCGTCGCCATCGAAATAGGCGCGGTGCACGTCCTTGGCGACCTGCGCCGATGGATAGGTGAAGGTCGCGGTCATATAGACCGGCGGCTTGGCCGAGCGAGAAGCTTGCTCCGGATCGTAACCCGATACGATCGCCAGGGTTTCCGGGCGAAACTGCGGCGTCTTGGAGTCAGTCATGGGCAGCAACATACTCCTTGGCCGTGGCGCAATACCAGTCGACGAAGCGCCGGGTCAGGGCTTCGCCATCGGGCGAATAGGGGCCGGGTGTGTAACCGGGGCTAACCACCCCACGCTGATTGTTCTCGGCCAGTTCGCGGTCCTGCTGGTTGGTGGTGATCCACAATTCCTTGAGACTGCCGAGATCGTAATCGACCCCCTCGACCGCATCCCTGTGCACGTACCATTTGCTGAACACATGGGTTTCGGTGGCCGAAACCGGCATGCAGTTAAAGGTGAAAACATGGTCCGACGTGGCATGGGCGAACAGGTGTGGGTCGATCGCCCACCGCAGCGAACCGACGTTGCCGCTTTCGCCCCCCGCGATCAGCTTCTTGACGACAGGCTTGCCGTCCATGCTGATCGTCGATGAGCCTTCGTTGAGTGGGAACCGCGCGATCTGCCACCAGTCACCCTCCTGCGGTGCGCAGGGCAGCCCCAGGGATTCCATGCGGGCGCCGAAATCAGCGGTCGCCGCAACGCTCGCAAGTTCGAGGTTGCCTGAGAACCCGGTCGGAAAACTCAACGCGAGCTCCGGGTGGCCGGTCCCGCAGTGATAGCACTCGCGGCCATTTTCCATGACCAGCTTCCAGTTCGCCTGCTCAATCATCAGTTCGGTCGCAGCGAGCTTGAGGTCGCCCAGCGCCAGCGGTCCGGCGTACTCGGCAAAGCGCGCGCCGAAATCGTCGAACGGCGGCGGTTCATCGGCGAGGCAGATGAACATCGCGCCGGCAACGGTGCGCAACGCAACCGGCTTCAGGCCGTGGCTGCTCTTGTCGAAGTCAGGCGCCATGCGCATCGCCGCGAACAGCGACCCGTCGAGGTTGTATGTCCAGCGGTGATAGGGGCAGACCAGCTTCGGTGCCGATCCGTGGCCGGGCTGGCAGAGGATAGAACCGCGGTGGCGACAGCTGTTATGGAACGCCCCGATCGCGCCGTCGCGGTCGCGCACGATCAGGATCGGCCAGGGCCCGACGTTAAGTGCGAGGTAGCTGCCGGTCTTCGGCAATTCGCAGGTAAGGCCGGCCATCAGCCAGCTGCGCGCGTAGATCGCCTCCAGATCGAAGTCGTAGCCGGCAGGGTCGGTATAGAGCATTTGCGGCAGGCTGTGCCCGGCCGCGCGCTGGTCGAGCGACGCCCCGAACCGGCGGATATCGTCAAGGTTCATCGTTGCTCTTCGCTCCCTCGTGAAGCTGTTTGACCAGCCATTTGGATTGGGCCAAGTATGATTTTGGCATGGCAGCATGTTAAAATGCAGGTGCTAGCGGACGCAGGGTCGACAGGCGCAACGAGGGCGGGAAAAATCGCGAAGCAAAGCAAGATCGACCGGCGCTGGCTGCCACTCAACGCCTTGCGTGCGTTCGAGGCGGTGGGCAAGCAGCTGAGCTTCACCGGTGGCGCGGCGGTCCTATCGGTATCGCAAAGCGCGATGAGCCGGCATGTCAGCGCGCTTGAGGATTTGCTGGGCAAGCAATTGTTCGAACGCGATGCCGGCGGGCTGACCCTGACCCCGTCGGGCCAGGAGCTGCTCGCGGTTGTGGGGACCTCGCTCGAACGGATCGAGCAGACGATGAACGCGATCCGCGATGAAAGCGTGCCCGCACGCGCGATGCGGCTGCATGTGCCGCCGTCGTTCCTCCAGCAGCTGTTCATGCCGATGCTGGGCGAATTCCGCCGCGAGCATCCGGAAATCCGCATCGACATCTGCAGCGCCAATGTGACCGGCTTTCCGCCGATCGAGATAGACATGGCGATCGTCTATGACCGGCCCAACATCGATGACTGGGTGACCGACCTGTTGTGGATGGTCCGGGTTGCGCCGCTATGCTCCGCTGAAACCGCCAAGGCCGCGGCAGGCCGTCCAATGGATGCCTTCATCGCCGAGGCCGAGCTGTTGCACCTGAAGCTCGACAAACAGCCGCGCGACCTCTTGTGGGGGGACTATCTGCGCAGGCAGGGCATCTCCTTGCCGGTGAACGGCGGCCTTGCCTTTGATACCTCGGTGGCGATTGCAAAGTATGCGATGGCATCGGGCGGCGTGATGCTGGGCGACGTTGACATGTTTGCCGAGGATATCGCCGAGGGGCGCCTGGTCGAACCCTATGAAGCGGAGATCGAGGATGGCTACGGCTACTACCTGAAGCTCCGCGCGGACGATCTGTCAGATCCCGCCGTATCGGCATTCCGCAGCTGGTTGATCGGGAAGTTCGCGAACTTCCGCTCGCACGCCAGTGCGAGCATCGCTGCTTCAGCCTAAGCGCCAGCTTCGGCTTGCCGTTACCCGCTCCGATCCATATCGCGTGGACAACCCGGCATAGCCCGCAAACTGCCGCCACCCTGGTGCAATCGCATCATGGCCGGTTCTAATTTTGGTGATCGCCAGCACGGCAATGCGTAAGGTACCCAGCTGTCCGTGAATCGGGGAGTGGGCATGAAGACGGCAGTGATAACCGGCGCGGCACAGGGCTTGGGATTGGTGACGGCATGGACCTTTGCCAGGGCCGGATACCAGGTGGTCCTGACTGACGTGCAGCCGCTCGATGCGGTCCTCGCCGAATTCAGCGTTGCCGGCCACCAGGCGATCGCGCTGAGCGGTGACGTCTCGAGCGAAGCGTTTACCTCCAGCCTGGCCGTGACAGTTGCCGAACAATGCGGCGGGGCCGATGTGCTGGTGAACAATGCCGGGATCAGCATGATCGTGCCTGCAGAGGATACCTCACTGGCGCAGTGGCAGAGGATGATGGCGATCAATCTAGATGGCCCGTTCCTGCTCTGCCGCGATCTCGGCAAGCAGATGCTGGCCAAGGGCCGGGGCGCGATCGTCAACGTCGCTTCGGTCGCGGGATTGGGTGGCGTGATCCACCGCAGCGCCTACAACACGTCGAAGCACGGCCTGATCGGCCTTACCCGCACGCTCGCCGCAGAATGGGGCGGACGCGGGGTGCGGGTCAACGCCGTCTGCCCCGGCTGGATCAAGACCGAGATGGACGAGAAGGACATGGGTTCGGGCGCCTATACCGACGAAGACATCGTGAACCGTGTGCCGATGGCACGCTTCGCCAGGCCGGAAGACGTTGCGGCCGCGATCCTCTTCCTGGCGCGCGACGGCACATTCGTGAATGGCGTTGCGCTGCCGGTCGATGGCGGCTGGAATGCGGATTCAAGCTGGGATGCGCTGCGCCTCAAATCGCGCGGCTAAGGGGAATGCCTGTGCGCACTACGAAGATCTGTTTGCTGATTGCCTTGGCCGTTTCGACTGCGCAGGTAAGTGCGGATACACCTCCGCTCGACGCCGGACAGAGCGACCCGTTGCGCATGGGCTGGATGCAAGGCAATCCGCCGCCCGCCAGCAAGGTTATCCGGGTGGAGGATGGCAGTTCCTGGACTTTCCCGCAGTCGCGCTGGGCCTTTGCCCATTTCCGGGAGCTTTATCCGACCGCTGCCGTCTCTCGCGGTAGAGGGCCGGTCACGCCCCTGCCGGTCGCGCTGCGTCCTGATCTCGCGGCCATCAGTATCACCTGGCCCGGGCAGGACCAGCCGGTGAACTGGGTCGAGGCGTTCGACGCCAACTATGCCGATGCCATCCTGGTGCTGCATCGCGGGCGGATCGTGTTCGAAAAGTACAACGGCGTGATGACCACAGACCAGCCGCATATCGGCTTTTCAGTGACCAAATCGCTCTATGGCATGCTCACCGAAATGCTGATCGCCGAAGGCAGGATCGACGAGCGGCGGACCGTGGCGAGCTATATCCCCGAACTCGCCCAAAGCGGCTTTGCCGACGCCACCGTCCGGCAGGTCCTCGACATGACCACCAGCCTCGATTTCAACGAGGACACCGATGAGGGCAATCGCAGATTCGCGGCCATGCTGGTCGCCGACGGGCTGCAGCCTCATGCGGTGGATTATGCCGGCCCGCTGACCCTGTTCGATGCGCTCAAGACCGTGAGAAAAGTAGGCGCGCACGGCCAGCGCTTCGATTACCAGTCGGTCGATACCGAAATCCTCTCGCTGATCATCGCGCGAGTGACCGGCAAGCCTTCGCACGAGATTCTGTCCGAGCGGATCTGGTCGAAACTTGGCGCCGACCACGATGCCAACATTGTCGTCGACCGCGCGGGCATGCCGGTCGCGCTTGGCGGTCTATCCGCCACGCTGCGCGACTTTGCCCGGTTCGGTGAAATGATGCGACGCGGGGGGCGCTTCAATGGACAGCAGGTCGTTCCCGCAGGCGTGGTCGCAAGGATCCGCGCGGGCGGCAATCCCGCCGACATGACCAATGCCTTGACCGACTACAAGACCCGTCGCGGCTGGAGCTATCGCAGCCAGTGGTGGGTGCGGCACAACCCGCACGGCGCCTATATGGCGATCGGCTCTTACGGGCAGGGAATCTACGTCGACCCGGTAGCGGAGATGGTGGTGGTCCGGTTCATGTCCGGGCCTACGGTCTCATCGGTTGGCATGGATCCGATGACCCACGCTGCGTTCGATGCACTCGCCAGCAAGCTGATGGCGCCGAAGGGCAAGTCCCCCCAAAAATAGCGCTCGGCGGCCTGCACCGACCGGCCTTGGGCAGCAAGACCGGTCACGTCAGCATTCAGCCAGATGCATCAGGCGTGGTTGGCGATCCGCTCGGCATCCGCCTGCAGATAGCGTTCGGCGCGCCAGTAATGGAACGCCGCCCAGAACCCGGTCGGCGCCAGGATCAGCAGCGCGAGCCGGAGCGATTCCGCAGTCGGCTGTCCGCCGGAAAAATAGTCGCTCAGTCGCCCGACGAATGTCGGGGCGACGATCAGGTTGAAGACATTGGCCATCAGCAGCGTGATCGAGACCCACAGCGCCCGCATCCGCGGCGGCGCGGCGTTTTGGGCCCCCGCAAAGGACGGCCCGAGGTAGAAATAGATCGCGGGCACATAGAGCCACAGCATGACCTTCATCATCGCCAGCGAGTGCGAGTAGTAGGCGTAGAACGAGGGAATCGTCGCCAGCGCGGTAACCACGGCGAGCAGGCGCATGACCCGCCTTTGGTCGGCAAATTCCTGTCGCCCGACCAGCCAGGCCGTGAACAATGTCGCCCCTGCACCGCCAAGGAGATGGATCGGCGAAAGGATTACCCCGCCGCTGCCCTCACCCAGATTGTACATCCGTTCGATATAGGCGGGCGTAAACCACATCAGGCCCCAGCCCCACAGCGCGGAGACAGCCGAGCCCATCATGATGTGGATCCCTGCGCGCTGTTTCAGCATGAAGCTGGCGGTTTCGCGAAGCGACGGCGGAACCTCTTTCTTGCAGCTGTCATAGCGCCCGCGCCGCGGCTCGCGCATGGTGAAGAAGATGATGGCGGCAAGAACCAGCCCGGGCAGACCCAGCACCAGGAACGACGCGCGCCAGCCATGCGCCTTGGCTACTTCTCCCGCCAGGTCGGAGCCAAGCCATGCCCCCAGCGGCGCGCCGAGGGCGAAGATCGAGGTTGCCATGTTGCGGCGGCTGGGCGGGAAATAGTCGGCGATGATCGTGTTGCACGGCGGGGTTCCGCCAGCCTCACCAATCCCTACCCCGATCCGCGCCAGCATCAATTGAAACGGCGATGTGACATAACCGCACAATGTGGTCATCACCGACCATGCGGCAACCGCAAAGGTCAGCAGGTTCTTGCGGTTGTACCGATCGGCCAGCCACGACATCGGCAAGCCCATGGTGACGTAAAAGAACCCCAGAGCGAGCCCTGTGAAGGCGCTCGCCTCGGTTTCGTTGAGGTGAAATTCAAGCCGGATCGGTTCCAGCACCGTGGAGATCACATAGCGGTCGGCAATGCTGAAGGTGTAGACCAGCATGGTCACGATCAGGATGTACCAGCGCTGGCCCAACGTGGGATCGTCTTGCGCTGCCTGGGGCACCATCGTTGCCATCTGTCTTCCCTCTCAAATGCTGGCGAGTTCCGGCCCCAGTGCCTCGCGTAATGGGCCCAGGTAGTCCGAAAAATTCTTCCATTGATCGAGCCCGTCGCGAAAGATCGGCTGGCGGACTTGTTCCGAACTCGGCGTTCGCACGCTGCGCTTGGTCTTGTGGAATTCGACGCAGGCCGGTTCGAACGGCAGCCCGCAATAATCGAGGATGCGGCGCACGCTGCCTTCCAGGTCTTCGATCACGTCCTCGTGCTGCACTCGCAACACGCGGCCCGGCAGCACGGCATCCCAATGGTCCATCAATTCGACGTAGGTCCGATAGTACCGGGCGATGTCCTCGATGCCGTAGGTGAACTCCTGCCCCTGCGCGAACAGCTGCTTCAGGTTACTGAAACAGCAGGCCATCGCATCGCGCCGCGCGTCGATGATCTTGGCGTTCGGCAGGATCAGGTGAATGAGCCCGATGTGCCGGAAATTGTTGGGCATCTTGTCGATGAAAAAGGGCCTGCCCAGCACCCGGTGCGGCATGGTGTCAGCGATGTACTGTTCGCCAAACCGGCGGATCGCCTCGGCATCGAGTTCGGGCAGGATCCCGGGATAGCGCGGTTCGTCGAAATTGATTTCGCGGCCCTGCAATTCGTGGACGATGCGCTGGATATCAGGCAGTTCCTGCGTGCCTTCGACCTTGCTGTGCGAAGCGAGGATCTGCTCGATCAGCGTCGAGCCGGAACGCGGCAGGCCCAGCACGAAGATCGGTGCCGGATCGTCGATCCCCCAGCCAGCGCGCTCGGCGAAGAAAGCCTTGGTGCAGACGCGCTTCTGCTCGCGCGTGTTGGTCTCGAACGCCTCAGGGATGTAGCTGTTCGCCGCGCGGTGCAGCGTGTTACCTTGCAGGTAAGCAGCCCAAGAACCTGCGAAGTCGCCCGCGTCCTCAAGCGCCTTGCCGAGGGCGAAGGCTATGTGAATGCGGTCGACCTCATTGGTTGCGGGGCTGTCCAGCCCCGATTTCATGATTGCCACCGATTCCACCGCGAAACGATAGGTCTTGAGATTGGCTAGGCTCCACCAGGCGTCGCCGAAATCGGGCCGATCGGCAGTGGCGGCCAGATAGGCTTCGATCGCCTCGTCGGTCCTGCCTTCGGTCTTGAGCGCATGGCCCAGCCACAGGTTGAGGTCGGCGCGGTGCACCCGGGCTTGCGGAGCGTCGCCGGTCGTTTCCGCGATCATCGCCCGATATTCGGGGATCACGCTTTCGAAATCGCCCAGGCCGACCTGGATGGTTGCAGCTTGGATGCGATTTGCGTGATGCGCAGGGTCGAGCTTGAGCAGGGGATCAAGCGCCTCGCGCGCCTCGGGGAACTTGTGCCGCGCGATCAGCACCTGCACATATTCATGGCGCGCTTCATTGTGTTCGGGGACGAGCTCAAGAACCGCGGCGTAAAGCGTCTCGGCATCGTCGAGCACATTGCGCAACTGCCCGATCTGCGCCAGCAATCGCATGGCTTCGGGATGGTTTCCGGCTTCGATCAGGAACTTGCGGATCAGGTCTTCGGAGCGAGCGATCTCACCGTCATAGAACAGCACCTTGGCGGTAACGATCGGCGGCGGAAGGCTGGCCAGGTGCGAGCAGTGCCTGACCGCGATCGTAGCGCTGGCCTGGTCGCCAGTCATGCGCAGCAAACCGTCAAGCATGCGCCAGCCCATCGCCAGCGCGGGATTGATCGCCACGGCGGCACGAAGATCCGCTATCGCGGCTGGCGCATCGCGCTGCGCCACGCGGCACAGGCCGCGCTCCAGGAACATCTGGCTGAAGCGGGGGTGATGCTGCTCCAGACGTTCAAGCATCGCCAGCGCGGGGCCGGTCTGCTGCAGCATCCGCAATGAATGCGCAGCGATCAGCAGCAGATCGCGATTATCCGGGTGGCTTGCCAGCAGGCTCTCGGCACCCGCAGCGGCCGCGGCATATTCGCCATTGGACTGCAGAGTATGCAGATGCAGCAACTCCGCCTCGGGCGGAGCGATGGGCGGTAGCGGCGGCGTCAGGTTCGATGCCTCGCTGGATGGTTCGGCTTGCAAGATCATTTCAGGCTATTCGTCGGCAATGAGCCGAGGCTTGTCAAACCGCAGGTGCCGAAAAAACAAGGGGCGGTGCTTGCGGCACCACCCCTCGCATGTCGGTCAATCGGCATTCAATCAGATCTTGGTGCTGATCTTGATGCCGTAGGTCATCGGACGAACGATCGTCGAGGTCTTGATGTACTCGGCCGAGTTGGTGAACGTCGATGCATGGCTGTTGAACAGGTTGTCCCCGAAGATGGTGACAGTCCAGTTGTCCCGCGTGAAACCGATCTGCGCATCGGTCAGCGCATAGCCCGGCATCTTGTAACGCAGCACCGTGGTGGCCGGAACGATGATTCCGTTCGGGCCAAGCACGTTCCCGTTTCCGGCCACGTCGCCAGCCGGGTAGGTCGACGGCTGGTTATACATCGAACTGGTGTAGTTCACGCCCGCACCGATGAACCAGTCCATCCCGCCCGGGCCAGCCCATTCGTAACGGATCCGCAGGTTGCCCTGGAAATGCGGGCTGAACGGCGTGATGCTGCCCACCGTACCGAACGGGCTTTGCACCGGCTTCGGGCCGCTGCTCGTGCCGACCTGGGTGATGCACTGTCCGAAGGTTGAAGCAGCAGGATTGTTGGCGATGAAACAGGGCGCATTGGCCTGCTTCGAATCGTTGTACGTAGCCGAACCCTGGATCGACAGCCCATCGGACGGCCGCAAGGTCATCTGCACTTCGGCGCCCTTGATGTGATAGGTCGGGCCGTTGGTTGCGAACGCGGTATTGCCGAAGCCCGCAGCCGGATTGAAGAAGCCGATCTGGATGTTCTGCCAGATCATGTAGTAGGCCGACGCGTTGAACGTCAGCTTGCGATCAAGCAGGTCGGTCTTCAGCCCGACTTCCCAGTTGGTCAGCGTATCCGGAGCGTAGGCAGCCGGAACCAGGAGCTGCTTGACCCCAGGACGCACCGGATCGTTCACGCGAGCCGAGGGACCGCGGTTGAATGCACCCGGACGGAAGCCCTGGCTGAACAACCCGTAGACCATCGTGTGTTCGCTCGGCTTCCAGGTGATCACGCCCTTGCTCTTGAACCCGTGGAAGGTGGTCTTGAGGTTGAGCGC
>JBJTMA010000175.1:0-16894 GCA_046063295.1 Novosphingobium sp. | reverse complement strand
CGGCCTGAGCATGACTGGCCGGGGGCGCTATACCCCCGGCACATTCCCCGCTAAGTCACCCGCGATGGACGTGACCGATCTCAGGATTGCCCTGTTCTCGGGCAACTACAACATCACCGTCGACGGCGCGAACAAGGCGCTTAACCGGCTGGTGGGGTACCTGCTGCGCCAGGGCGCGCAGGTGCGGGTCTATTCGCCGACGGTCGATCATCCCGAAATGGCGCCGACCGGCGATCTCGTCTCGCTGCCCTCGGTACCGATCCCGTTCCGCTCCGAATACCGGCTATCGTCGGGCGTCAACGCGCGGATCAAGCGCGACCTTGCCGAATTCAAGCCCAACGTCGTTCACGTCTCGGCGCCCGATGCCAGCGGCCACCGCGCGGTTACCTGGGCGCGCAAGGCCGGAATTCCGGTGCTTGCATCGGTGCACACCCGGTTCGAAACCTATCTCAGGTACTATTACCTGGGTTTCCTCGCCCCCGCCGCGGTGGCCCTGCAGCGCCGCTTCTATCGCCGCTGCACCGCGCTCGTCGCGCCGAGCGAATCGATGGCGCGGGTCTTGCGTGACGAACGGATGAGCTACGATATCTCAATCTGGTCGCGCGGGGTCGATCGCGGCACCTTCAATCCTGAGCGGCGCGACATGGCCTGGCGCCGCGGCCTGGGCATCGGCGATGACGAATACGTGGTGGGCTTCCTCAGCCGTTTGGTGATGGAAAAGGGCCTCGACGTGTTCAGCGACGCGGTGGTGCGCCTCCGGGAGATGGGCGTGCCACACCGCGTGCTGGTGGTCGGCGAAGGCCCCGCTAGGGATTGGTTCGAAGCGCGGCTTCCCGGCGCGGTGTTCACGGGCTTTCTCGCGGGGGCTGACCTTGGCCGCGCGGTGGCATCGATGGACACGATGTTCTTCCCGAGCGAGACCGAAGCCTTCGGCAACGTCTCACTGGAAGCGATGGCCTGCGCGGTGCCGGTGGTCGCGGCAGCCGCTACCGGCAGCGAGAACCTGATCGCCGACGGCGCATCAGGACGGCTGATTACGCCCGGGGCGGTCGACCAATTCGCCGAAGCGCTAAAGACCTATGCGCTCGATCCGGCGCAGCGGCGCGCGCACGGCAGCGCCGGCGAACTGCGCAGCCGCGATTACGATTGGGACCGGATCAACCAGACGGTGGCCGATAATTACATTCGCCTGATCGAGGCGAGCAAGCACGGCTAGCGGAGCAACCCCTTCCCCGCCTCGCTGCTGCTGAAGCGCAGCAGGAACAGGGCAACAAACCAGATCACAACCACTTGAGCCACGCTCATCGGCATGTTCGATGCGACCTGATAGAGTGTCAGTACCAAGAGCCCGACCAGCGAGACAACGAACGCCGCAACCGCCATGCGGCGGCGCAGCACGAGTAGCAAGGAGCCGAGCAGTGCCGCGCCTACCGCAAGCCCCCAGGCAGCCATCGCCCAGATGGGTGTCCGATCGAGCGCCTCAACCATGGCTGGCGACGTGTGCGCAATGGTGCCGGGGTCCTTGGTCGCGGTGAGCCAGAACATGAGGCTGGCAAAGCCGTTCCAAAGGACGCCGATGCTTGCAACGATCCAGAAACTCAGCGGCACCTTGGCCGCTCCACGCGCTTCATTCATGGCCGCCTCCCCGCGCGTCCTTTGACGCTGCAAGGGGAGGCTATCATGAAACCCGCGTGAGACCAAACACACGCGGGATCAACGGTTTACAGGCGCTCGATCTTGCGCGCGGCTTCGTCGAGTATCTCTGCAATCGAGTGCACAGTCTCGCGGTCGAAGTCACCTGCCGCCATGCGATTCCTGACCGCGTGGAACAGGTTGCCCATGGCGCGCTTGAGCGGCGGAGCGCTGGTTCGCTCGCTCTCTTCCGCAAGACTTTTGAGACGGGCTATGATCGCGTCGTATTCTTCCTGGCGATCGGCCAGTTCGGCGCGCCCAGCCTCGGTCGCGACGAAGGACTTTCGCGAACTTTCACCGGCCACTTCCTCGGCCACGCCTTCATTAGTGAGCAGGCTGAGTGTCGGATAGACTACGCCGGGACTTGGCGCATACTGGCCGCCCGACAGTTCCTCGATCGCCTTGATCAGTTCATAACCGTGGCGTGGCACTTCGGCGATCAGGCCGAGCAGTGCGAGGCGCAGCTCGCCCGAGCCGAACATCCGGCTTCGTCCGCCAGGTCCGCGCCTTCCATGTCCGCCCCGGCCGCGACCTTCGCCGCTCCAGTCAGAGCCCCAATGGCTTCCCCAGCCCCGGCCCCAGCCGGTCATCATCATTGCCGCCATCGCGGGCCCATAAGCGCGGCCACGCGGGCCACATCCATACATTTTCATGTGTCTTAGTCCTTTCATGACATTTCTAAGATATATCTTTCACACTGACGTGCAAGCCCTGCGTGCAAATTTCCCGCCAGCACCCTATCTTGGCCCGATGGCTGATCTGTTTGCCGAAGACCTCCCGCACGATGCCGCGGATGCGCCGCGCGACGACGGCCCGCTCGCCGACCGGCTGCGACCGCGCGAACTTGCCGATGTCATCGGCCAGGAGCACCTGACCGGCCCGGACGGCGCAATCGGACGGATGGTCGCGGCAGGCCGGCTTTCGAGCATGATCCTGTGGGGACCACCGGGCACAGGCAAAACCAGCATCGCGCGGCTGCTGGCCAAAGCCGTGGGCATGCGCTTCGCCGCGATCAGTGCGGTGTTCTCGGGCGTTGCCGATCTCAAGAAAGCCTTCGTCGAAGCGGAGACGATGGCCAAGGCCGGGCAGCGCACCCTGCTATTCGTGGACGAGATCCACCGCTTCAACCGCGCGCAGCAGGACGGCTTCCTGCCCTTTGTCGAAAAAGGCACCGTCACGCTGGTCGGCGCGACTACGGAGAACCCCAGCTTCGCGCTCAACGCCGCGCTGCTGAGCCGCGCGCAGGTGCTCATTCTTCACCGGCTCGATGCCGCGGCGCTTGGCACCCTGCTCGCTCGCGGCGAGGAGCTGGAGGGGCCGCTTCCCTTGACCGCCGACGCGCGCGACGCCCTGGTCGCCTCGGCCGACGGCGACGGACGTTTCCTACTCAACCAAGCCGAAACGCTTTACGCGGCAAAGATCCCGGAGCCGCTCGATCCCGCCGCGCTGGGCGCCTTCCTCCAGCGCCGCGTGGCGGTCTACGACAAGGACCGCGACGGACATTACAATCTCATCTCCGCGCTGCACAAAGCGCTGCGCGGGAGCGACCCGCAGGCCAGCCTCTACTACATGGCACGGATGCTGACCGCAGGCGAAGAGCCGCTCTATGTGCTACGCCGGCTGGTGCGTTTTGCCAGCGAGGACATCGGCCTTGCCGATCCGCAGGCGCTCACCCAGTGCCTAGCCGCAAAGGATGCCTACCAGTTCCTTGGTAGTCCCGAGGGTGAACTGGCGATCGTCCAGGCATGCCTTTATCTCGCCACGGCACCCAAATCGAACGCGGCATATGTGGCGCAAAAGGCTGCATGGGACAGCGCGCGGCAGACCGGCAGCCTCGCCCCGCCCGCACATATCCTCAACGCGCCTACGAAACTGATGAAGGATATCGGCTACGGCAAAGGCTATGCCTACGATCACAATGCCGAGGAAGGATTCTCAGGCGCCGATTATTGGCCCGAGGAGATGGACCCGCAGACGTATTACCAGCCGGTCGAGCGCGGGTTTGAACGCGAAGTGCACAAACGAATGGAATGGTGGGCCAAGCGCCGCGCCGAGATCCGGGGCGAATGAGGCCAGATAGGTTCAATCATTTCGCAGCGATCGATTGGTCGGGGGCCGCTGGGGAGCGCCACGCCGGTATCGCGCTGGCGATTTGCACTGCGGGCGATGCGCCGCCCAGGTTGGTCCGTCCGGGGCATCGCTGGTCGCGCGGCGAGGTGCTCGACTGGCTCGAGCGGAAATTGCCGCCGGATACGCTGGTCGGTTTCGACATGAGCTTCGCGTTCGCGCACCGGGATCGCGGCGCGTACTTTCCTGGTTCAGACATGCAACCCGCCAGCACGCGCGAACTCTGGGCGCTGGTCGAGCAAATATCGGGTGACGAGCCGCACTTTGCCGCAACCAGGTTTGCCGATCACCCCGATCTCGCCCCGCACTTTCGCCGCCACGGCGGGCGCGAGGGATCGGCGTTCGGTGGTGGGCGCGGCCGCTTCCGCGAGACCGAGCATGGCCAGGCCCGCGCGGGATGCCGTCCTTACAGCAACTTCAACCTGGTTGGCGCAGCGCAGGTCGGCAAGGGATCGCTCGCAGGCATGCGACTGCTGCATCGCCTGCAGCATCGCCATGCCATCTGGCCGTTCGACCCGCTCCCCGAACACGGTTCTGTCCTGGTCGAAATTTATACCACGCTGGCCGCGATCGCCGCGGGCCGGACTGCCGCCAAATCCAAAATCCGCGACTATGCCGCGCTTAACGCCGCGCTATCGGCGTTCGATTCCAAACCGGTTCGTGGACGCGGGGCGATCAGCGATCATGCCGCCGATGCGCTGCTCTCGGCTGCCTGGCTGCGCGCCATTGCCCACCAGTCGGCATATTGGTCGCCGCCGCATCTGACCGAAGAACTAGCAGCAACCGAGGGCTGGACCTTTGGCGCGCGCTAAGGCTAAGGGGCCAATAGCGCCGGCTTAGCACAGTGGTAGTGCAGCGGTTTTGTAAACCGAAGGTCGGGGGTTCAAATCCCTCAGCCGGCACCATTTTCGAAGGATCGTATCACCCATGTTGGCGGACATGATCGAACGCCTGCTTGAGCGGCATCTGGATGACAAGGCACAAGCTGCCGCGCGGGCCGGCCACTGGCTGGGCCCGCTGTGGGACGAGATCGAAGAGATGGGCTTGCCGCTCGCCCTGCTGACCGAGGAGCAAGGCGGGTTCGGCCTCTCCTTTGCCGAGGCTGCCGAAGTGCTGCATCAGCTGGGCAGGCACGCGGTCCCGCTGCCGGTAGCAGAAACCATGGCCGCGAACCAATTGCTCGTGGCAGCGGGCTTCGAGCTGACTGGCGGCGCGGCGGCGCTTGCGCGGGCCGATCATTTGGTCGTCGAAGACGGGCGACTGCGCGGCAAGATTGCGCGAGTTCCTTGGGGGGAGCATGTCGAGAGCCTGGTACTGGCCGTAGGCGACCGGCTCTATCGGATTCCCGGCAGCACAATCTTCACCTCGGTTGAGCCTGGGACTGCTCTCAATTTCTTGCCCCGCCCAACCATTGAGCTGGACTGGCTGATAGATGAGTCCGCTCCCCTGCCCTATTGCCCGCTGGCAGCAGGGGCGACCGTCCGCGCCTTCCAGATCGCCGGCGCGCTTGAAGCCTGCCTCGACATGACCCTCGAACACACAGCAACCCGCGTCCAGTTCGGCAAGCCGCTGCAAAAGAACCAGGTCGTGCAGCACGAACTGGCCAAGTTGGCTGGCGAGCTGGCCTGCGCCACAGCTGCGGCCGATCTGGCTGGTGAAGCGCTCGCACGCGGCGATGTTCTCGGGGTTGCCGCCGGTTCGCTCCGCGCCCGCGAGGCGGCCGGGAACGGCGCCTCGATCGCCACGCAGATGCACGGTGCAATCGGCTTCACCCGCGAGCACCGGCTTCACCTCTACACCACCGCGCTGTGGACCTGGCGCGATGATTTCGGCGGCTCGGTCATGTGGTCGAAGCTGCTCGGCAAAGCCGCGCTCGACGCTGGCGGTGCGGGCTACTGGCCGATGGTGACCACGCTATGAGCAAGATCGCATTCCCCCGCCCGCCCGCCGATACCGCCGAGGTTGCCGCGCTTCGGACAGAATTCCGCGCCTTCCTCGACAAGGAACTCGCCGGCCGCAGCCCGCGCGCGCGCAGCGACAACTGGTACGGCTTCAGCCGCGCATTCAGCCGCGCGATGGGACAGGCCGGGTACCTCGGCATGACCTGGCCCAAGCAGTACGGCGGGCACGAACGCTCGGCCTACGAACGCTACGTCGTGGTCGAGGAATCGCTGGCCTACGGCGCTCCGGTCGGCGCGCACTGGATCGCCGACCGCCAGAGCGGCCCGTCGATCATCAAGTTCGGCACCGAGGAGCAGAAGGAAATGCTGCTCCCCCGCATCGCCGCGGGCGAGCTGGCCTTCGGCATCGGGATGAGCGAACCGGATTCGGGCTCCGATCTCGCCGCGACCCGCACCAAGGCGGTGCGCGACGGCGACGTTTACCGCGTCACCGGAACCAAGGTCTGGACCAGCTTCGCGCACGAGGCCGATTACGTGATCCTGTTCTGCCGCACCAACGGCACCCCGGCCGACCGTCATGCCGGGACCAGCCAACTGCTGGTCGATCTGAAGAACACGCCCGGGCTGACGATCAAGCCGATAATCGACCTCGCCGGCCAGCACCATTTCAACGAGATGCATTTCGAGGACGCGACAGTGCCCGCGAACATGCTGCTCGGCCAGGAAGGCGACGGCTGGAACCAGGTGATGAGCGAGCTGGCGTTCGAGCGATCGGGTCCGGAACGGTTTCTCTCCTCGATCGAGCTGCTTTACCAGGTGATCGAGCAACTGAAAGGCCAAGACAGCGACGCCGCGCAGATCGTGCTCGGCAAGGTGACCGCGCGGCTTGCGGTGCTGCGCCGCCTGTCACGATCGGTCACCGCAATGCTGCAGGAAAAGCAGGATGCGGGGCTGCAGGCGTCGATCGTCAAGGATGTCGGCGCGGTGTTCGAACAGGCCATGCCTGACATTGCGCGCGAGCTGATCGACTGCGAACCCGATCCAGCGGCAGCCAGCGCTTATGCCTCGGTGCTCGCCAACATCACGCTCAATGCGCCGAGCTGGAGCCTGCGCGGCGGCACGCGCGAGATCCTGCGCGGGATCATCGCACGCGGCCTCGGCACACGCTAAATCGCGTCGAAAAAAGGCTGACAATCGACCAGCGGCACTTGCCCGGGGCGGGATAAGCGCGCAGTTTCCGCGCGCAACACCCCTCGTCCCCGGAGCTATGCCATGGCCCTTCGCCGCACCCTTCTTACTCTCGCCGCAGCCACTGCGCTTGCCTCGTGCAACATGGTTGGCAAGACCGCGCCGCAGCAGCCCTGGGCGACTTTCGCCCAGGCCACAATCGATGGCTGGCTAAAGCAGGATCCGGGCTTCGCAGTATACCAGGGCGCGCACCAGTACGATGGCAAGTGGGCCGACTGGAGCCCCGCGGGGCTCAAGGCCCGGGGCGATTTCCTGCGCAAGGTGATCGACGACGCCGAAGCTTACACCGCAGTCAGCGGCAAGGAGAAGTTCGAGCGCGACTACATGATCCAGGTCGCCAAGGGCCAGCTGTTCTGGCTTGAAGTGGCGGACCAGCCGCACACCAACCCCGCATGGTACGTGGGTGCCTTCGACCCCAACGTCTACCTGGCGCGCGAATACGCCGACCGGCCGACCCGCGCAAAAGCGCTGGCGAGCTTCCTTGAAGGCGTTCCCGCCGCCGCCGCATCGATCAAGGGCAATCTCAAGGGCCCGATCCCCGAAGCGCTGGTGATTTATGGCACTTCAGCGTTCAGCGGCTATGCCGACTTCTACGGCAAGGATGTGCTCACTGCATTTGCCGACGTGAAGGACGATGCGCTGCAGTCGCGGCTCAAGGATGCCGCCGCCAAGGCCTCGACCGCGATGGCCGACCTGTCGACCTGGCTCAAGGGGCAGGAAGGCAAGGATGCCAGCTTCGCCCTTGGTCCGGACAAGTTCGCCCAGATGCTCAACGATACCGAGGCTGTGAATGTGCCGCTGGCCGATCTCGAAAAGGTCGGCGAGGCTGACCTCAAGCGCAACCAGGATGCACTGAAGGCGGCCTGCGGCGAATACGCGCCGGGCCAGACGGTGCAGGCCTGCATGGCCAAGATGAGCGCGCACAAGCCCGCAGGGGACGATACGGTAGCCGAGGCGACCCGCCAGATCCCGATGCTCACGGCATTCGTGAAGGAAAAGGACCTCGTCACCATCCCCGGAACGGAGAAAGCCCTGGTCCGGCAAAGCCCCGCGTACAACGCGCAGAATGGCGCTTACATCGATCCGCCGGGGCCGCTTGAAAAGGGCATTCCGTCGGTCTACTACATCGCCGCACCCGACCCGACATGGCCCAAGGCCAAGCAGCTCGATTACATTCCTGGCGTCGACGATCTGATGTTCACTTCGGTGCACGAAGTGATGCCCGGCCACTTCCTTCAGTTCCTCCACGCCAACCGCGCGCCGTCGGTGTTCGGGCGGATGTTCGTGGGCTATGCCTTCGCCGAAGGCTGGGCGCACTACAGCGAAGAGATGATGTGGGAGGCGGGGCTCGGTAACGGTGATCCTGAGGTGCACATCGGCCAGCTCAGCAACGCCCTGCTGCGCGATTGCCGCTTCCTTTCGGCGATCCGTCTCCACACCGCGGGCATGACCGTCGCCCAATCGACCCAGTTCTTCGAGACCGCATGCTACCAGGACGCCGGTACCGCCGAACAGCAGGCGCGGCGCGGGGCTTACGATCCCGCCTACCTCAACTACACGCTGGGCAAGCTGATGATCCGCAAGCTGCGTGAGGACTGGACCGCCAGCCACGGGGGCCGGAACGGCTGGAAGGCATTCCACGATGCCTTCCTCGAATTCGGCGGTCCGCCGATTCCCCTGGTGCGCCAGGCGATGATGGGTGAGGACAAGCCCAAGGCGGTGTTCTGATTTGGGAAGCGTCGTCATTGCGAGCGCAGTGAAGCAATCCAGAGCCCAGCGCGTTACGCTATGGATTGCTTCATCGCTCCGCTCCTCGCAATGACGAGGGCATGGATCGAGAAATGACCGACAAGATGACCTATGCGCGGTATCTCGCGCTCGATACCCTGCTGTCCAGCCAGCATCCGCAATCGGGCACCGACGACGAGATGCTGTTCATCGTCATCCATCAGACCAAGGAACTGTGGCTGGGGCAGATGATCCGCGAGCTGCGGCTGGCCTTGGCGCAGGTCCGCGCGGATCAGCTCGTCCCGGCCTACAAGGCCCTGGCCAGGGTCAGCCGGATCCAGGCAGTGATGACCTTGAGCTGGGACGTGCTGGCGACGATGACGCCGAGCGACTATACCAACTTCCGCGCCGGGCTGGGTCCGAGTTCGGGGTTCCAGTCCGATCAGTTCCGCACGGTCGAATACATGCTTGGCCTCAAGGACGGGCGGTTCCTGTCCTATCAGGAGGAACGGCCCGAAGCGCGCGCGGCGATGGAGGGAGCACTCGCTGCGCCCAGCCTATGGGACGAGGCGATTGCAGCGGCTGCGCGTGCCGGGCTGCCGATCGCGCCTGAGGTGCTAGAGCGCGACGTGACCCAGCCATATGTGCCGCATCCCTCGGTTGAAGCGGCATTCCTGACGGTTTACCGGCAACCCGAAACCTACTGGGACCTTTACCAGCTTGCGGAAAAGCTGGTCGATCTCGACGATGCAATGGCGACCTGGCGGCACAAGCATGTGATCACCGTCGAACGCGTGATCGGCGGCAAGCGCGGCACCGGCGGGACGGCTGGGGCGGCTTACCTCCATTCAACCCTGGCGAAACGCGCCTTTCCGGAACTGTGGTCGCTCAGGACCGAACTATGAGCTTCAAGCACCTGTTCTCGCGCGCACTCGATGCCGCTCCGGAGCGCCTGCATTTCGCCGCGCACAGCCATCACTTGTGGCCCGACGCCAGCTTCGCCGGGCAGGTGGCGGCGTGGGAAGATGCGGCGATGCTGGCGGACCACAAGTGGGACAGGATCTTCACCGAGGTAATTCCCGAAGCGCAGCGTCGCATTGCCGCCGAACTCGCCTTGCCCGATCCCACGACAATCGCTTTCGCACCCAATACGCACGAGTTCCTCGTCCGCATCGTCTCGGCACTGCCGATGGCGCGGCCGCGCATTCTGGCGAGCGACGGCGAGTTCCACTCGTTCCGCCGCCAGTCACAGCGCTGGGCCGAGGCGGGGCGAATCGATTTGACCACCGCGCCGCTTGACCGGGTGGTCGAGACCGCGCGGGGCGCCGACTTCGACCTGATCTTCGCCAGCCAGATCCAGTTCAATTCCGGACAGGCACTAGGAGGGATCGAACAGCTCGCCGCGCTAGCCCGCCCGGAAGGCCCTTGGGTGGTGATCGACGGCTACCACGGTTTCATGGCAACGCCGACTGACCTGTCGGGGCTCGCAGATCGCATTTTCTACCTCGCAGGCGGATACAAATACGCAATGGCGGGTGAAGGCGTGTGCTTCCTTCACGCACCGCCCGGTTTTGCGCCACGTCCCGAATTTACCGGCTGGTACGCCGCATTCGACAGCCTGACCGCGAAACAGGGTGAAGTCGGTTATGCCCCCGACGGCCGCAGGTTTTTGGGCAGCACCTTCGACCCTTCGGGCCTCTACCGGTTCAATGCGGTGCAGCGGATGTTGGCGCACGAAGGTCTGACGACGGCATCGGTTTCCATGCATTGCGATGCGCTGAAGCAGCGATTCCTGGCTGCCGATCCGTTGCCGCAGTTGCGGCCTATCAGCGGCCCGCTGGCACGCTTCATCGCCTTGCAGGGAGATGCTGCTCCGGCGATCCATGCCGCGTTGACGGCGCGCGGCGTGGTAACCGACCTGCGCGGCGAGGTGCTGCGCATCGGTTTCGCGCTGTATCAGGATGAAGCCGATGTGGACGCGCTGATCGCCTTGATCGGCAGCCTGGCTTAACCCCGCCCGCGGTAGCCTGCCACGCCTTGGTCGGGCACCCACAGGCCATCAGGCGCCGCACCGCTTTGCCAGAACACGTCGATCGGGATCCCCCCGCGCGGGTACCAATAGCCGCCGATGCGGAGCCACCTGGGCTCCATCTCGGCGAACAGGCGCTGGCCGATGCCGACGGTCACGTCTTCGTGGAACCCGGCATGATTGCGGAAACTGCCAAGAAACAGCTTGAGGCTTTTCGATTCGACGATGGTCTCGCCCGGGGCATAGTCGATCACCAAGTGCGCGAAATCGGGCTGGCCGGTTACCGGGCACAGCGAAGTGAATTCGGGCGCGGCGAAACGCACGAGATAGAGCGCGCCGACCCGGGGATTCGGCACATAATCGAGCACGGCGGCCTCGGGCGAGGCGGGCAAAGTGCTGGTCTGTCCAAGATGAAGGGGTGTGTCTGCCATGCCACGCGCCATGCCCCGATCGCAGCGTCAGCACAAGTCGGCGGTTGGAACCCGCAAGTTCACTTCCTATTCAGTGGCCAAGGCGCTAGCGCGCCTGACTGGAAACATGGACAGTTCGATGATAAAATCAGGGGGCATGGCAAGGCAGGTGGCCCGCGCGGCGGCGCTGGGGCTGCTGCTCGTGCCCGGGGCGCTTGCCGCACAGACGCAGGGCACGCCCGATTTCTCGATTCCCACCGCGCGCCCGACCAGCAATCCGCGCGCGCAGGGACCGGTCGATGCCGATGCACCGATTATTCGCACCGTTCCCTCCCCCCGGCCCAGCCCGGTCCCCGCACCGGTTCCGGTCGCCAGCCCAACCACCGCGCCGGCTTCCCCGACTGGCGCGGCATCGGCGCCCAGGCAAGGCAGCCCGGCGCGTCCGGCGGCAGCGCCGCCAAGGACGGTCGCCACCGCCCCGCCAAGCGCCATCGCGTCGCCGAGCCCGGTTCCAGGTGTTGCTCCTACCCCTGCCGTACCGATGCCCGCCAGCAGCGCGGATGCCGGCAGCGTGCCCTCCATCAGCACGATCGAGCCGCCGCCAAGCGAGGGTTCGGGCGCATCGTTCTGGCCATGGGTAGCGGGCGGCGCGGGCCTGCTGGCGGCGCTGTTCGCCGGTCTGTGGTGGCGCAGCCGTCGCAGCGCCCAGGTGCCGCAGCTTGAATTCATTCCGCCCGTGGTCAGGGCTCCAGCGCCGCCACCTCCTTCCCCCGAGCCGGCGCCTGTGGCAGCAGCGAAGCTGCCCGAGCCCGAGTTGGCCACTGCCCCGGTCATGACGGTCCAGCCGGGTCTTGGCATCAGCCTGGAGGCACGGCGGATGAGCGCATCGCTGATGGCCACGACGCTCAGCTACACAGTCACGCTGACTAACAATTCGCCCGACACGCTGTCCGCTCTGGCGATCGAGGGCGACATGATTGCGGCTCACGCCTCGCTTCCGCCGGAGCAGCAGATCGCCAGCGATACCGAACGGCTTGAGCTGCGCCACGCCCTAGTCACGCTCGCGCCGGGCGAAAGCGCGGAGTTCAAGGGCGATTTTCGCCTGCCGCTCGCTTCGCTGAACCCGATCCGCGCCGGCGACGCCGCATTCTTCGTGCCGCTTGCGCGCCTGCGGGTTGAGGCGAGTACCCCGGCCGGCCACCCGCTGGTCAAGGTGCAAACCTATGTCGTGGGCGAAACCGGCGACACCCCGGGGGCGGGACTGCGGCCCTTCCGGCTCGACCTTGGTCCACGGACCTACTCCAAAGTCGGCCAGCGCGCGGTAAATTAGCCGCGTAAACCCCCTCGACGGGACTCGTCGGCGCCGCTAGGCTTCTTCGCAACTGCAGCGAGAGAGGGACGCCGGCAGCCGGATAAGACTGCGCGAGGAGGACGCGAAAAAATGGATAGTCTGGTTACGACCGAGTGGCTTGCCAACGAAATGGGCGCGAGCGACTTGCGGATCGTCGATTGTACCAAGCATCTTGCAGGCACCGGGCGCGATCCGCTGGCCGAATATGAAGCCGGTCACATTCCCGGCGCGGTGTTCATGGACCTTGCCGATCTGACCGATACCTCCAACCCGGTCGAGAACATGCTGCCCTCGGCCGAAAAATTCGCCAGCCGCATGCAGTCGCTGGGTCTGGGCGACGGCAGCCGCATCGTCCTCTACGATGACAGCGCGGTGAAGACCGCCGCGCGGGCATGGTTCATGCTCAAGATGTTCGGCGCGCACGATGTCGCGCTGCTCGATGGCGGCATCGCCAAGTGGAAGGCCGAGGGCCGCCCGCTCGCGCAGGGCAAGGAAACGCTGCGCCACCGCCACTTCACCGCCTGGCAGGATGACAGCAACGTGCGCACCAAGGCCCAGGTGCTTGCCAACCTGCACTCCAAGGACGAGCAGATCGTCGATGCGCGCGGCGCGGCGCGCTGGTCGGGCGCTGACGCCGATCCGCGCCCCGGTATCGCGGCGGGCCACATCCCCGGTTCGCTCAACGTGCCCTTTACCGAGCTTTACAACGCTGACGGCACTTTCAAGGACAAGGCCGGGCTCAAGGCTGCTTTCGAAGGCGCCGGCGTGGACCTGTCCAGGCCGATCACCACCAGCTGCGGCTCGGGCGTGACCGCCAGCGTGCTGCTCTTCGCGCTGCTCCTGCTCGGCAAGGACGATACAGCGCTTTATGATGGCAGCTGGTCAGAATGGGGCGCCGATCCCGATACGCCCAAGGCCACAGCCTGACGCAGGATGGCCGGCGACCAGCCAGATAGGCGCACCGGCACCCGGCTGGTCGGCGCCGGGCGCAAGCCTGAGTGGACCGGGCCGGCAGTCAATCCGCCGGTTTGGCGTGCCAGCACTTACCTGTACGAGGATACCGCCGCGCAGGAGGCTGACCGGCTGCCCAGTGTCGACGGCCTGTTCCACTATGGCGCGCGCGGCGGCCCGACCCAGTGGGCCTTGTGCGATGCGCTGACGGCCCTTGAGCCGGGGGCAGCGGGCACGATGCTTTACCCCACCGGCCTCGCCGCGCCGGTGATGGCGCTTCTCAGCGTGCTCAAGGCTGGCGACGAACTGCTGATTTCGGACAACAGCTACGACCCGACCCGTTCATTCGCCACCCGCGCGCTCAAGGACTACGGGATTGCGACGCGGTTCTTCGATCCGCTCGATGTCGACGGCTTTGCCGCAATGATCGGCGACAGGACCCGCGCGGTATTGCTCGAAAGCCCGGGCAGCCTAACCATGGAGATTTGCGACGTCCCCGCGCTGGCGCGGATGGCCAAGTCGCGCGGGCTGTGCGTGCTGATGGATAACACTTGGGCCGGCCCGACCGGTTTCCAGGCAATCGCACACGGGGTCGATCTGTCGATCCTGGCGGTGACCAAGCACGTTGGCGGGCACTCCGACGTGATGATGGGCAGTGTTACAGCCACGGCGGAATGGTACCCGAAACTGCGAAAACGATCGCTTATGCTGGGCCAGGCCGTCTCGCCCGACGATGCCGCACTGGCACTGCGCGGGCTGCGTTCGATGGAAGTGCGGTTGCAGCGCTCGACCGCGAGCGCGCTGGAGATCGCCCAGTGGTTGCAGGACCGCCCGGAGATTGCGCGGGTTCTTTGCCCCATGCTTCCCGGCGCGCCCGGGCATGACCTGTGGAAGCGCGATTTCACCGGCGGCTGCGGGCTGTTCACGATCGTGATGCAGGGCCGCGACCGGGCCGCGCGGGACCGATTTATCGATGCTCTCGACCTGTTCGGGATCGGCTACAGCTGGGGCGGATACGAGAGCCTTGCGCTGGGCGTCCACCCCGAACGCGACCGATCGGTGATGGGTTGGCCCGCCGACCATTACGCGGTGCGGCTGTGGATCGGGCTGGAAGATCCTGCCGACCTCATCGCCGACCTCGAACGCGGCCTTGCCGCATGGGCCGCGGCATGAGCATTGCGCGCGACGTTGGCGAGGTCATCGCGAAACTGGATGCCATCGGCTTCGACATCGGCACCTACCACGTATCGATCTATCGCGCGATGCTGATAGTCCTCACCGCAAGCGTCGTCCTGGTGCTTGGCCGGCTGGCTTCAATCTTTGCGCGGCGTCTGTTTTCTCGGTTCCATCGGCTCGACCCGGCGCAGCAGCTGCTAGGGCAAAAGCTGTTCAGCATAGCCGCGTGGATATTGCTGGCTTTGCTGGGGATCGATTTCCTCGGGATCAATCTGACCGCGCTGGCGGTGTTTTCCGGCGCAATCGGGCTTGCTATCGGGTTCGGCCTGCAGAAAACCTTCGGCAACCTCATCTCGGGCATTATCCTGCTGATGGATCGCTCGATCAAGCCGGGCGATGTCGTTGCCGTCGGTACCGGGGCGGACAAGGTGGTCGGTCAAGTCAGCAAGATCGGAATTCGTGCCGTTTCGGTGGTGACCGGCGACAAGATCGAATTCCTGATCCCCAACGAGCAGCTGATGACCTCGACCGTGGAGAACTGGAGTTATTCCAGCCACGATGTTCGGATCAAGGTGCCGGTCCCGGTTGCCTACGGATCAAGCCTCGAACTGGCAGAACGGCTGATGCTGGAAGTGGCTTGCGGGCACAAGCGGGTACAGGCCGAACCTGCGCCGCAAGCATGGCTGGCTTCGTTCGGCGAAAAGGCGATCCTGTTCGAGCTCCGCCTCTGGATCAAGGATCCGGAAATCGGAACCGGAGGCCTGCGTTCGGATCTGCTCAAGGCGATCTGGCAAGCGTTTACCGCGCATGGCGTGCAATTTGCGTTCGATCCGACCTACGCTGCGACCAGGACGCCTACGGAAGTTGCCGAAGACACATTGCCGCAAAGCTGATCTAGGCCAACGCAAAGGCATTGTGGTTGGTGCTGACGGCGGTGACGCGCCATCTTGGCGCAATGACAAGTAATAACACCCGTGAACGATCGGCCACCGGCAAGGTCTGGCTGGTCGGCGCCGGCCCCGGCGATCCAGACCTGCTGACGCTGCGCGCCGCGCGGCTGATCATGAATGCGCGGCTGATCGTGCACGATGGTCTGGTCGATCCGGCGATCCTGGCGCTGGCCCGCGCCGGGGCCGAGCTTGTTTCGGTCGCCAAGCAGCGCGCCCGCCACACCTTGCAGCAGGATGAGATCAACGCTCTGCTTGTGCGCGAAGCTTTGGCAGGGCGTGATGTGGTGCGTCTCAAAGGCGGCGACCCGTTCATCTTCGGGCGCGGCGGCGAAGAGGCAGAGGCTTGCCGCACCGCCGGGGTGCCGGTTGAAGTGGTCCCCGGGATCAGCGCAGCGATCGGCGCGGCCGCTGCGGCGCAGATACCGCTCACCCATCGCCGGTCTGCCTCGATCGTCAGTTTCGTCGCCGGGCAGTGCAAGGGCCTGACCGAGCAGGACTGGACCGGACTTGCGGGACCCGGCCGCACGCTGGTGATCTACATGGGCGTCGCCACCTCGGAGGCGATTGCGGAAAAGCTGATTGCAGACGGGCTCTCCCCGTCGATTCCTGTGGCGGTGATCGAAAAGGCGACCCGCCCCGACATGCGCGTATTGCGTGCGCCTTTGGCGGGCCTGCCCGACCTGATCACGCGCGAACGGGTCAAGAGCCCCGCGCTGATCGTGATCGGCGAAGTCTGCGGCGCACCCGATGATATGATCGCAACACTCGCGCTGGAGGCCGCGCAATGAAGATTTTGACCGGTAACGACCTCAAGACCGGCGCCGTCACCTGGTGGGACGGCGTGCAATGGTCGCTGCACGTTGAGGACGCGGTCGATGTCGGCGATCACGCCGATACGATCCTCGCCCGCGAAAGCGCCGCGCGCCGGGTCAACGCCGCCTATGCGATCGAGGCCATCCGCGAGTCTGAGGGCATCCGGCCCGCGCATATCAAGGAACGCATCCGCGCACTCGGCCCCACCGTGCGCCCCGACCTGACACTGAAGCCGGCCGATCCCGAAGCCGGTCAATGGGTGATCTGATGTACAAGTACGATACCTATGACCAGGCGATGGTCGATGCCCGCGTTGAGGAATTCCGCGACCAGGTCCGCCGCCGCCTCGATGGTCACCTGACCGAGGACCAGTTCAAGCCGCTCCGGCTGATGAACGGGCTCTACCTTCAGCTCCATGCCTATATGCTGCGGTTCGCTGTGCCTTATGGCACGCTGTCGGGCGCGCAGATGCGGATGCTGGGCGACATCGCCGACAAGTATGATCGCGGCTATGGCCA
>JBJTMA010000174.1:0-5833 GCA_046063295.1 Novosphingobium sp. | reverse complement strand
GCCGCAGCTGTGGGAACGGTATAAATGCATCGAAACTCTTTCCAAACGGCCCACTTTGAGGCAGGGGCGAAAGCGCGGCTAACAGGCGATAGCCGCGGATTTGTCAAGCCGAGGCCTCGCACGGGGTCACCTACAGAAAAGTACGATGAAGATACACCCGCTCATTACCACGTCCGCCGCATTGGCTGACCTGTGCGCCCGCCTCGCCAAAGCCGATTTCGTGTGCGTCGACACCGAATTCATGCGCGAGAACACCTACTGGCCCGAACTGTGCCTGATCCAGATCGCCGACACCGAAGAGGCCGCGGCGATCGATCCCCTGGCGCCCGGCCTCGACATGGGCCCGTTGATGGACCTGCTGGTCGACAACGAGGACGTGCTCAAGGTCTTCCATGCGGGCGGGCAGGACGTGGAAATCATCTTCAACATCACGGGCAAGACCCCGCATCCGATCTTCGACACCCAGATCGCGATGATGGCGATCAGCCAGAGCGAGCAGATCGGGTATTCCAACCTGGTTGAATCATGGCTCGGCACGGTGATCGACAAAGGCGCGCGGTTTACCGACTGGTCGCGGCGCCCCCTCACCCAGCGCCAGATCGATTACGCGATCGGTGACGTCACTTATCTATCAACGATTTTCCCCAAGCTCCTCAAGCGGCTTATCAAGACCGGCCGGGGCGAATGGCTCAACATCGAGATGGAAAAGCTCGCCGATCCGGCGGGTTACCGCAACGATCCTTCGCAAGCATGGCAGCGGATCAAGGCATCCGGCCGCAATCCCGCGATGCTCGGGCGATTGAAGGCGATTGCCCAGTGGCGCGAGCTTGAAGCGCAGGACAAGAACATCCCGCGCGGCCGCATTGCGCGCGACGAAACCATCGCCGACATTGCGAGCCACCCGCCCAAAGTACAGGCGGATCTTGCCAAGGTTCGCGGACTTTCTGCCGGTTGGAAGGATAACGAGATCGGTCGGCGCTTGATGACCGCGATCGAGAATTCACGGCCGATGGCGGATGACGAGCTTCCCGCGCGCACCCCGCGCGGCGCACCGCTGGGCAAGGAAGGCGCCCTGGTCGCAGACCTCCTGAAGTTGCTACTGAAGATCCGCAGCCGCGAAATCGACGTTGCAGCGCGGCTTCTCGCGCGCAGCGAAGACCTCGAACTGCTTGCCGCCGGCGTGCGCGAATTGCCGCTGCTCGAAGGCTGGCGGTTTGAGCAGTTCGGCAAGGACGCGCTCGACCTGGTGGAAGGCAAGATGGCCTTCGCGGTAGTGGGCGGCCGCATCAAGATGACGCATGTCGACGATGTCCCCGATGTCGAGGCGCCACAGCAGGCGGCTGAGTGAGCACTTACCTGCCAACGCTCAAGCAGCTCCAGTACCTGGTTTCGCTGCACGAGCACGGACATTTCGGGCGCGCGGCGGACGCGTGCTTCGTATCTCAATCGACCTTGTCTGCAGGGCTGCGCGATCTGGAAACCCTCCTGGGCGTTGTCTTGGTCGAACGGACCAAGCGCGCGGTACGGTTCACGCCGCTGGGCAATGCCGTGGTCGCCAAGGCGCACCGCCTGCTGCGCGAGGCGGAAGAACTTGGCGACATGGTGCAGAGCGCCGGCCAGCCGCTTTCGGGTGAAATGCGCATGAGCGTGATCCCGACCATCGCGCCATTCCTGTTGCCCCGGATGCTGCCTCGGCTGCGCCGGGAGCGCCCTTCGCTCAAGCTGTTCCTTCGTGAGGAAACCAGCGCAGCCGCAATCGAATCGCTTCATCATGGGCGCAGCGACTGCGTATTGCTGGCGCTGCCCTTCGCGACCGGCGAGGTGGAAAAGGAAACGATCGAGCTCGACGCTCTTTATGTGGCTTTCCCCAAGGACGACCCGCGCGATCCGCCGGCAGAGATCGCGCCCGACCTGATCGACCAGCACCGCCTGCTGCTGCTCGAAGACGGGCACTGCCTCAAGGAACATGCGCTCGCCGCGTGTAACCGCCCGGAATTGCGGGCCTCGGCAACCATGATCGGCACCAGCCTGCACACGCTGGTGCAGATGGTGGACAATGGACTGGGGCTGACGATGCTTCCCGAAATGGCGCTTGATGCAGGGATTCTCTCTGGCACCGACGTCGTCGCCCGGCCGCTCAAGGGCATCAGCGCCAACCGCGAAATCGCGCTGGTCTGGCGCAAGAATTCCCCGCGCGGGGACGAGTTCCGGATGCTGGCCGAGGAACTCAGGGCAGGATGAAGGAGAGCAAAGGATGACCGACCTGGCTCAGCGCCGGATCCAGACCGTGCGCGATCACATGGCGCTGGAAATTCCGCACGACTGGGATGCGGTCATCGCGACTTTCGATGGGCATCCGCGCTATGAACTCTACGGCACCGGAACCGTGTTCGATGGCGAGGAAGCGGTCCGTCAGTACTTCCACCATTCGCGCGTGCCCTTCCCCGACCAGGCTAACGAGGTCATCGCCATCGCCCACGCGGACGATACCGTGCTGGTCGAGTTCTGGCTGACCGGCACGCACCTCGGCCCGCTGAAGGTCGATGGGCAGACGATCGAACCGACCGGCAGGGCCTTTCGGATGCGCATGGCGGCGAGCTTCGAGTTCGCTCCGGGCAAGGACAAGATTCTGTGTGAGCGGCCCTATTTCGACCAGGCGATGATCGCCCGGCAGCTTGGCCTGGGCTGAGCGAAGTGGCGCCATTTTCCTACATCGCCGCGTGCTGCTAAGTTCGCATCGGCTCTTTGAAAATTGTAACCACGCGAACAGTGCAGCAAGCGCCCGGACAATGCGGCCGCGCGCATGTACTTTCTCAACTAAACCCCGCGAATCGGGCCTCAATCCATGTGCTTGAGGCCAACCCGCAGGTAATCCCAGCCGGTAATCACCGTGAGCACCGCCGCCAGCCACAGCGTGGTCAGGCCCACGGTATGCGGCAGGTTGAACTCGATCCCGCCCAGCGAATAATTCCACCACGGCATCGCATTGCCCAGGATCAGCGCGCCGAAGCAGATCATCTGGAAGGTCGTTTTCCACTTTGCGAGGCGCGATACCGGGACCGAGACCTGCAGCCCGCCAAGGAATTCCCGCAGTCCCGATACGGCAATCTCCCGGATCAGGATCACCAGACCGGCGATCACATGCATGTCCCCAACATAAGGTCCCCGCAGAACGCCTTGCGCGGACAGGACCAGGATCACCGCCGCGACCATGATCTTGTCGGCGATCGGATCGAGGAACTGGCCCAGTTTGCTGACGGTGCCATAGGCGCGCGCAACGTAACCATCGAAGTAGTCGGTAATTCCCATCAGCGTGTACATGGCAAAGCCGAGCCCGTAGCCCAGCTTCCAGTCGGGCCACCACAACAAGGCGACCAGCAGCGGGACCGCCACGATACGCGAAAGCGTGAGGAGATTGGGAAGGGTCAGCATTACAATTGACATAGCCGCCCTGCCTTGATGGCAAAAGAGCCAGTTAGCGCTTGTCCGCACCGCAACTGCCGCTAGGGTCCGCGCACCTCAGGGGCGACAAAAAGCGCATACATGACTACCCAGACGCATCTAATCCACAGCCGCCGGTTCCTGCCGCTGTTCGTCACCCAATTGCTCAATGCTTTCAATGACAACCTGTTCAAGAACGCGATGGTCCTGTTCGTCGTGTACCAGGTCTACAACTCCGAGGCGGCCGAGGGCCAGTTTAGCGCGATAGCGTCCGCCGTGTTCATCCTGCCGTTCTTCATCCTCTCGGCGATTTCCGGCCAGCTGGCGGATATGCGCGACAAGGCTCGGCTCATTCGAATCATCAAGGCCTGTGAAATCGGGATCATGGCGATCGGTGCGGCCGGGCTGGTGATGGCGTGGAAGGGAATTGCGGTAACCGGCATTGCCATCCCGCTGATGCTCCTCGCGCTCTTCGGAATGGGGGTTCATTCGACCTTTTTCGGTCCGATCAAATACGCGATTCTGCCGCAGCACCTGCGCCCTGACGAGGTACTTGCCGGAACCGGGCTGGTCGAGGCGGGAACCTATATAGCGATCCTTGCCGGTACGATCCTTGCGGGATGGATCCCGGTCGAATGGGCGGCCGCGGGCGTGGTTCTGACTGCGGTCGTGGGTTACTTCACAAGCCTTTCGGTTCCCCCCGCCCCGCCGCATCACGAACCCGAACCACTCGATTTCCATCTTCTGCGGGCGTCGTACGACCTTGTTCGCAACACCAGCCACGATCGCCGCGTCTTTCTGGCGATCATGGCGATCAGCTTCTTCTGGACCATTGGCGCCGTGCTGTTCGTCCAGTTCCCACCGCTCGCCAAGAATGTGCTTTCGGCCAGCAAGGAAGTGGCCAGCCTGTTCCTCGTGATCTTCTCGATCGGCGTCGCGATCGGTTCGATGTCGGTCAATGCGCTGCTCAAGGGAACCGTCTCGGCCCGCTTTTCGCCGGTTTCGGTTCTGATCATGGGCCTGTTCGTGGTCGGCTTCTACATGGTCTGCCGCCAGTGGACGCCCGATACCTCCGGCCTGCTCGATGTAAAGGGCTTCATGGCCGAACCCCTGGCACTCGCGCTGCTCCTCTGCCTGCTGGGCATTGCCGTGGCGGGGGGAATGTTCGTGGTGCCGCTCTACGCGTTTCTCACCACTTTCGTCGACAAGTCGCAGACCTCGCGGACGATCGCCGCAAACAATATCGTCAATTCCTTTGCGATGGTCATTGGATCGGTGATCGCCACCGGGCTTTCGCTTGCCGGGGTGGCAATCGTTCAGCAGCTGCTGCTCAGCGCCTTGATGTGCCTGGTCGCGGCCTGGCTCGCACGCAAGCTTGTCGCAGCGGAATGCGCCGCGCGCTGATCAGGCGATGTACAGCGAAACCGCGATGAAGCAGGCGCAGTAAGCCATCAGGAATTCCTTGGCGTCCTGCACCCATCGCGGGCTCGGGCGCGCGGGCACTGCTGCGACCGCGGCTTCACCGCCGCGGCGGACGTGGGGGGCAAGGCTGGCCAGGAATGGGTGGCGAGCCTGTTCATCGGTTAGCACGAGCGACCTTCTCATGAGCCGAGAGTTAAGAACTTGGAAACCATCGCACCAGCCGCAAAATCTCGGTTAATATGCACATTCCCAGACTGGCACAGGTCTGCGCGGACAGATGAATTTCCGAGGACACGTTGCGGCTATGCACTGGCATCGCTAAAGCCCGCGCATGACCGAGCTTACGACAGTTAACGGCGGGCGGCTGCTCGTCGATTGCCTCGTCGCCCAGGGCGCCGATCGCATTTTCACCGTTCCCGGCGAAAGCTTTTTGGCGGTGCTCGACGCACTGCATGACACCCCGCAGATCGAAACCGTGATCTGCCGCCAGGAAGGCGGCGCGGCGTTCATGGCCTGCGCGGATGGTGCGATGACCGGTAAGCCCGGGATCTGCTTCGTCACCCGCGGTCCCGGCGCTACCAATGCCAGCATCGGGGTTCACGTCGCGATGCAGGATTCGCAGCCGATGCTGCTGTTCATCGGCGATGTCGACCGCGGGATGAAGGACCGTGAAGGCTTTCAGGAGGTCGATTTCGGCCAGATGTTCGGCCCGCTCGCCAAGCTGGTGCTGCGGATCGACGATCCAAGGCGAATTCCCGAATACGTCGCCCGGGCTTGGAATGTGGCGCAATCGGGTCGTCCCGGTCCTGTCGTGATCGCGCTGCCCGAAGACATGCTGACCGACTTGGCGGATGTCGCGGACGCTAAGCCGTTCTCACCTGTAGTGATGAAGCCGGGCGCGGATGACATGGAGGCGCTACAGCGCCGCCTTCTCGCGGCGAAGCGACCGATCGTTCTTGCGGGCGGCTCC
>JBJTMA010000173.1:0-13568 GCA_046063295.1 Novosphingobium sp. | reverse complement strand
AATGCGCCAAGCCGGGCCATCGATTTTGCAATCTGGGGCCGGTCCGGACAGGGGCGCGCTATTGGCGGTGCCCCCTTGCTTTGTCAAGCGAGAGGCGGAATAGCGCGCAAGGTTTAGCAATGTCTGAAAAGCCCGCCTCTTCCCCTGCCCAGACCCGCGAGGAGCGCCTCGCTGCGGCGCTGCGCGAGAACCTCCGGCGGCGCAAGGCGCAGGCGCGGCAGTTTGGCGAAGCCGAGGCGCTTCCCAAAGCGGATGAGACAAGTTAGGGCCGCCGCCTGTAACGGCGCAGCGGGAGCCTTTGCCTTGCCGACTCTGATCCTTGTCCGCCACGGCCAAAGCCAGTGGAACCTGGAAAACCGTTTCACCGGCTGGTGGGACGTAGACCTCACGGCTCAGGGCGAATCCGAAGCGCGCGCCGCTGGCGAGCTGCTTGCCGCGAAGCGCATGCTTCCCGATGTCGCCTTCACCAGCCTGCAGACCCGCGCGATCCGAACGCTCCATCTGGCTCTGGAAAGTGCCGGGCGGGTGTGGATTCCGGAAACCAAGGACTGGCGGCTCAACGAGCGGCACTATGGCGGGCTGACCGGGCTCGATAAGGCCGAGACCGCAGCGAAGCACGGCGAAGAACAGGTCAAGGTGTGGCGCCGCAGCTTCGACGTGCCGCCGCCGGTGCTCGAAGACGGATCGGAGTTCGATCTCAAGGCCGACCCGCGCTACAAGGGAATTGCCATCCCATCGACCGAAAGCCTCAAGGATACGATCGCGCGCGTGCTGCCCTATTACGAAGCCAACATCGCCCCTGTGCTGGCCAGCGGCAAGACGGTGCTGGTGGCCGCGCACGGCAATTCGCTGCGTGCCCTGGTCAAGCACCTGTCGGGAATTTCGGATGGCGAGATCACTGGGTTGGAGATTCCGACCGGTCAGCCAATCGTTTATGAATTCGATGCCGCGATGAATGCCGGCGAACGCTATTACCTGGCGGAGCGCTGAGATGCCAAAGTCATCAGGCGCTCCAGTCGCAATCGTCATGGGCAGTCAATCCGACTGGGCAACCATGCAGAAGGCCGCGCAGGCGCTCGACGCGCTCGATGTAGCTTATGACGCGCGGATCGTCTCGGCTCACCGCACCCCGCAGCGACTGGTCGAATTTGCGGAGGGCGCAGCGAATAAGGGTTTTCAGGTGATCATTGCGGGCGCTGGCGGCGCGGCGCACCTGCCGGGCATGGTCGCCAGCATGACGCACCTGCCGGTGCTGGGCGTTCCGGTGCAGTCGAAGGCCTTGAGCGGGCAGGACAGTCTCCTCTCAATCGTCCAGATGCCCGCCGGGGTGCCGGTGGGCACACTTGCGATCGGCGAGGCGGGTGCGACCAACGCGGGCCTGCTCGCCGCATCGATCCTCGCGCTGAACGATCCCGCGCTCAGCGAGCGCCTTAAGGCATACCGCGCCGCGCAGAGCGCCGGTGTCGCCGAGCGGCCGGCCTGATCATGCCTGTCCCGCCAGGCTCCACGATCGGCATCCTCGGCGGCGGACAGCTTGGGCGCATGCTCAGTGTCGCAGCGGCCCAGCTTGGCTATCGCTGCCATATCTATACGCCCGAGGCTGAAAGTGTCGCGGGTGAAGTCAGCGCGCGGCAAACCACTGCCGCCTGGACCGACACAGGGGCGCTGGCGGAATTTGCGGCCGATTGCGCTGTCATTACCTACGAATTCGAGAACGTCCCCGTCGGTCCGCTCGCCGCGCTCGGCAATGTACCGCTCTACCCGCCGCTTCGCGCGCTGGAAATTGCGCAGGACCGGCTCAGTGAAAAGCAATTCGTCGAGGGGCTGGCTGGCCGTGCTGCTCCGTTCCTCGCAGTGGATACGGCAGACGACCTGGCCGAGGCGCTCGAGAGGATCGGCAGCCCCGGGATCCTCAAGACCCGGCGCGAAGGCTATGATGGCAAGGGCCAGTACCGGATCAACACCGATCACGAGGCTGAAGGCATCCCGCTAGGCCAGCCGATGATCTACGAAGGCCTGGTTCGCTTTGCCCACGAATTCAGCGTGATTGCGGTGCGCGGCGCGGATGGCGAGGTGCAGTTCTGGGACAGCGCTGAGAACGTGCACAGACATGGTATCCTTGATGTGTCCCGCGTGCCCGCGCCTTTCGAGCTTGCGCCGCAAATCGATGAAGCGCGCGAGCTTGCTGGTAAAGTCGTCGCCGCGCTCGGCTATGTCGGGGTCGCGACCTTCGAATTCTTCGCCACCGACCAAGGCCCGGTGTTCAACGAGATGGCGCCGCGGGTGCACAATTCGGGGCACTGGACGATCGAGGGCGCAATCACCAGCCAGTTCGAAAACCACATTCGCGCGATCCTCGGCCTGCCGCTGGGCGACACCCGGCTCGCGGCCCGAGGCGCGGTGATGCACAATCTGATCGGCGACGCGGCAAGCGACTGGTCGGGGCTGCTTGGCGACCCCGCAAACCATGTCCACCTCTACGGCAAGGGTGAGGCCCGGCCGGGGCGCAAGATGGGCCACGTGACCCGGCTGCTGCTGTGAACCGCAGCGAGATTTTCCTGATCGCCGCGGTTGCCGACAACGGGGTGATCGGCGCCGATGGCACCATTCCCTGGCACATCTCCGAAGACTTCCGCCGCCTCAAGGCACTTACCATGGGCAAGCCGCTGGTGATGGGCCGCAAGACCTTCGAATCGCTTCCCGGGCTCCTTCCCGGGCGGCGTCACATCGTCGTGTCCCGCGATCCCGAGTGGAGCGCCGAGGGGGCTGAGACCGCAGGTTCTCTCGCCCATGCGCTCAAACTTGCTAATGCACCCCATATCGTGATCTTCGGCGGTGCAGGGCTATTCGCCGAAGCGCTGCCGCTCGCCGACCGGATCGAATTGACCGAGGTGCACCTGAGCCCACCGGGCGACGTCACGTTCCCGGAATTCGACAGAGCCCAATGGCACGAAAGCTTCCGCGAGCACCATCCGGCGCAGGGCAAGTCTCCAGGGTTTGATTTCGTGACGCTGCTGCGTAAACCCTGACGCGGTGGGGGAAGCAGGTGATGCGCAAAAGGTACTGGATTCCATTGGCGGTGATCGGTCTTGCACTGATCGGCTTCTTCGGCGTGCTGCCGGGCTATCTCGAAAACACAATGAACAAGATCGACGGGAAGCCGCTCATCGCGGTCTCGCCCGAGGCCGAGGCACTGCACCGCAGCTTGCACATCGTCGATCTCCATTCGGACAGCCTGATGTGGGGCCGCGAGATCACCGAGCCTGGCGGCCGCGGGCACGAGGACCTGCCCCGGCTGACTGCGGGCAACGTGACGCTGCAGGTGTTCTCTTCGACCACCAAGACCCCCAAGGGTCTCAACTACGACAGCAACCCCGCTGATTCTGACGTGCTGCCCGGCCTGTTGATTGCGCAGCGCCAGCCCTACGACACCTGGTTTTCGCCGCTGCAGCGTTCGCTGTTCCATGCGGCCAAGCTCGATCGTTCGGTCGCGCTATCCCGGGGCCGCCTGGTGAAGGTGACCGACCAGTTCAGTCTCGACCGGTTGCTCGGCAAGCACACGCCCAATGGCCCGGTCGGCGCGATGCTGTCGATCGAGGGGCTGCACAACCTTGAAGGCAATCCCGCTAACCTCGACAGGTTCTACGCCGCGGGTTTCCGCATGGCAGGTCTGACCCACTTCTTCGACAACGAGCTCGCCGGATCGATGCACGGGCAAAAGAAGGGCGGGCTGACCCCGTTCGGGCGCCAGATCGTCCGAACCATGGAAGACAAGGGAATGATCGTCGACATCGCGCATTGCAGCCACGCCTGCGTCGCCGACGTGCTGGCGATGGCGCGGCGCCCGGTGGTGTCGAGCCACGGCGGGGTGCAGGCGACTTGCAAGGTCAACCGCAACCTAACCGACGACGAGATTCGCGGCGTGGCCAAGACCGGCGGGGTAATCGGGATCGGGTACTGGGACGCCGCAGTGTGCGACACTTCTCCCCGCGCGGTGGCCAAGGCGATCAAATACGTTCGCGACCTGGTCGGCATCGATTACGTTGGGCTTGGCAGCGATTATGACGGAGCGACTACGGTGCGCTTCGACACCAGCCAGCTCGCGCAGGTAACCCAGGCGCTGCTGGATGAGGGCTTTACCCCTGAGGAAATCCGCGCGGTGATGGGCGGCAATGCGCTGCGGGTTATCCGGGCGGGGATCGTGCCGCTCAAATGACCATCCCACGGCTCGACCACCGCGACGCTATTCCCGATGCCCTGCGCGGCGCGGTGATCGCGCTCGGCAATTTCGATGGGTTCCACCTCGGCCATCAGGCCGTGGCAGGGGAGGCGCTGGCTTGGGCAAAAACCGAAGGGCGCCCTGGCATAATCGCCACCTTCGATCCGCACCCGGTGCGCCATTTCGCGCCCGATGCGCCGCCGTTCCGCCTGACCACGCTCGACCAGCGGCAGGACCTGTTTGCTGCGGCCGGCGCGGATGCGATGTTGGTGTTCCACTTCGACCAGACCCTGGCGCAGACCAGTGCGGAAGACTTCGTCGGGGAACTGCTCGCCAGGCAACTGGGCGCGCGCGGCGTGGTGACCGGGGAGGACTTCACCTTCGGCAAGGGCCGCGCAGGCAATGTTGCAGTCCTGGCCGATCTGGCCAAAGCGAACGGCATGGCCGCCCGTGCGGTCGGTCCGGTCTCTGATCACGGTACCGTCGTTTCCTCCAGCCACATCCGCGACCTGCTGCGCGAAGGCGATTGCTCCGGCGCAGCGGAGCTACTGACCCGGCCTTTCGCGATCCGGGGTATGGTGCAGCACGGCGCCAAGCTCGGCCGGACCATCGGCTATCCCACCGCCAACCTCGAATTGGGCAGCTACCTGCGGCCGAAGTACGGCATCTATGCAGTCACCGCGCGGCTGTCCGATGGAACCCTGTTCAAGGGCGCGGCCAACATCGGCATCCGCCCCAGCTTCGACCCGCCGGTCGAGCTGCTCGAGGTCTTCCTGTTCGACTGGTCGGGCGATCTCTATGGGCAGGAGATCGAGGTAGCACTGCACCACTACCTGCGGCCCGAGGCGAAGTTCGACAGCCTCGAAACGCTCACCGCGCAGATGGACCGCGATTGCCAGCGCGCGCGCGAATTGCTCGCCTGATTGCGCTCACCCGCGCCCCCGGCTAAGGCCCGCGCGCTATGACCGAGAAGCGCGACTACAGAGACACCGTCTTCCTGCCGAAGACCGAGTTCCCCATGAAGGCCGGCCTGCCGCAGAAGGAACCCGGCATTGCGGCCAAGTGGGAAGCCGAAAAGCTGTACGAACAGCTGCGCGACAATCGCCGGGGCAAGCCGAAGTTCATGTACCATGACGGGCCCCCGTATGCGAACGGCGACATGCACATCGGCCACGCGCTCAACCACACGATCAAGGACATGGTCTGCCGCACGCAGAACCTGCTCGGCAAGGACGCGCCTTACGTGCCGGGGTGGGACTGCCACGGGCTGCCGATCGAGTGGAAGGTCGAGGAACAGTACCGCAAGAAGAAGCTCGACAAGGACGAGGTCCCGCTTCTCGAATTCCGCGCCGAGTGCCGCGCCTATGCGCAGCACTGGGTCGACGTGCAGCGCGGCCAGCTCAAGCGCCTCGGCATCATGGCCGACTGGGACAATCCCTATCTGACCATGCAGCCAGAGAGCGAGGCGACGATCGTCGCCGAGCTTTTGAAGTTCGCCACTTCGGGCCAACTCTATCGCGGCGCCAAGCCGGTGATGTGGAGCCCGGTTGAAAAGACCGCACTGGCCGAGGCCGAGGTCGAGTACGAGGATATAACCTCGACCCAGATCGACGTGGCTTTCGAGATCACCGAGAGTCCAATTGAGGCGCTAAAAGGTGCCTATGCGGTGATCTGGACGACCACGCCGTGGACGATCCCGGTCAATCAGGCGATCGCCTATGGGCCGGAGGTTGAATATGTTGTCCTCCGACTTAATTGGGCCGTTCGAGACGGTGAGCAGGCGCGCACTTTTCCGACGAAGGTCTTGGTTGCGCGGCAGCTCTTGGAATCCTTCTGCAGCCGCGCACAAGTAGGCGGGTGGGAAGAACTTTGGTCGGGCAAAGGCTCCGATCTCGCCGGCACCATCGCCCGCCACCCGATGCACCACCTCGGCGGGTTCTTTGCCGAGCCGCGGCCGCTCCTGCCGGGCGACTTCGTCACCACCGACAGCGGCACCGGGCTGGTTCACATGGCGCCCGATCACGGTGAGGACGATTTCGAGCTGTGCAAGGCGCACGGCATCAATCCCAAGTTCGTGGTTGAAGGCGACGGCAAGTACCGCGAGGACTGGCCGTGGCTCGGCGGACAGGGATCGGTGATCAACCCCAAGTTCAACGCCCCCGATGGCCCGATCTGCTCGGACCTGCGCGAGGCCGGCGGGCTGCTCGCGGCCTCTGCGGATTACCAACACAGCTACCCGCACTCGTGGCGTTCGAAAGCCAAGGTGATCTACCGCTGCACCCCGCAGTGGTTCGTGCCGATGGACAAACCGCTGGCGCACCTCCCCGCGCTGTCCAAGGCCGAAGCGCGCTGGGAAGGCGAAGGCGGTGACAGCACGATCGACGATTCCGCCCGCGCCGGATCGCCGACGCTGCGCGAGATCGCGCTGGCCGAGATCGAGCGCGTCCGGTTCACCCCCGACAAGGGCCGCAACCGGATCGGCTCGATGGTCGCCGGGCGGCCCGACTGGGTCTTGAGCCGCCAGCGCGCCTGGGGCGTGCCGATCACACTGTTCGTCAACCGCAAGACCGGCGAATACCTGGTCGACGAGGCGGTCAACGCCGCGATCGTCGCGGCGGTGAAGGAACAAGGCATTGACGCCTGGACCCCCGACACCGCGCACCGCTTCCTCGGCGATGCCTACAACCACGACGAGTGGGGAGCTGTTTCGGACATCCTCGACGTGTGGTTCGATTCGGGCACCAGCCACGCCTATGTGCTCGATTCTGGCCGCTGGCCCGACCTGTCGTGGCCGGCCGACATCTACGTCGAAGGGAGCGACCAGCACCGCGGCTGGTTCCAGTCCAGCTTGCTCGAAAGCTGCGCCACCCGCGGCCGCGCTCCCTATGACCGCATCCTGACCCACGGCTTCACCATGGACGCCAAGGGCATGAAGATGTCGAAGTCGCTCGGCAACACGGTCGATCCGAACAAGGTCATGGAGACCTACGGCGCGGACATCATCCGGCTGTGGGCGCTGTCGGTCGACTTCACCGAAGACCACCGTATCGGCGACGAGATCTTGAAGGGCGTCTCGGACCAGTACCGCAAACTACGCAACACCTTCCGCTACCTGCTCGGCGCGCTGGAAGGGTTCGGCGATGCGGAGCGGGTGACCGATGTTTCGGCGATGCCCGAGCTTGAGCGCTACATGCTCGCACTGCTGGCGAGACTCGACGCGACGCTGCGCGCAGCGGTCGATAGCTTCGACTTCAACACCTACGTCCGCGCGCTGACCGACTTCTGCAACGAGGATCTCAGCGCCTTCTTCTTCGACGTGCGCAAGGACTGCCTGTACTGCGACGCGGTCAGCGATCCCAAGCGCATGGCGTACCGCACGGTGCTCGACACGCTGTTCCACGCCCTGATCCGCTGGGCCGCGCCGGTGCTGGTGTTCACCAGCGAGGAAGTGTGGGGCACGCGCTATCCGGATAGCGGGAGCGTGCATCTGCTGGAGTGGCCGGTGCTGCCCCAAGCAGATGCAGACATCGCCAAATGGAATGCGCTGCGCGCTTCGCGTACGCTGGTCAACGAACAGATCGAGCCGATGCGCCGCAACAAGGAAGTTGGTTCGAGCCTCGAAGCTGCGGTCACTTACGCTGCCGATGCTGGTGATATCGACCTAGCCGAATTGTTCATCGTCTCTTCAGTCACGCCGGGCGCGGAACTGCAAGTCACACGCACCACCCACCACAAATGCGGCCGCTGCTGGCGGCACTTGCCCGAAGTCACCGAGGACGGCGATCTCTGTTCACGCTGCGATCAGGTGGTGAGCGGCATGGACGCTGGCGCATGACCCGCAACCGCATCATCGGCTTTGTCCTCGCCGGGCTGATTTTCCTCGCCGACCAGGCGGTGAAGCTGTGGGTCACCGGCCCGCTCGGGCTGGCTTACGAGGGCGACCAGGTGGTGGTGAACCCGCTGTTCAACTTCACCCTGACGCACAATCACGGCACCTCGCTGGGCTTGTTCACCGCCGATTCGGACGCGCAGCGCTGGGCCTTGGTGGCGATGACCGGGGTGATTGCGCTGGTCGTGCTGGTGTGGCTGCTTCGCGAGCGCAAGCTGGCGGATATAGCGCCACTGGCGATGGTGCTCGGCGGTGCGCTGGGCAACATCCGCGACCGGGTGAGCTTCGGCTACGTGGTCGACTATGCGGACTTCCACATCGGCACCTTCCAGCCTTTCCTGGTGTTCAACCTTGCCGATGCCGCGATCACGATCGGCGTCGTTATTATCCTTGCCCGCAGCCTGCTTATCCGCGAAAAGCGGCCCCAAGAAGCGGGCGCTCCCGCTACGGAGACTTGAGAAATGCGTAAGATCACTGCCCTCATCGCTGTTTCGGCCTCGGCCCTGCTGCTTTCGGGTTGCGGCGGCGGCGGGCTGTTCAACCGTTCGCGCCCCGATGAATTCGCGGTGCAGCGCCAGGCTCCGCTGGTGGTCCCGCCCGATTTCGCGCTGACCCCGCCCGCCCCCGGCGCGCCGCGTCCCAACGATGCGAGCACCGCCCAGCAGGCTCAGACCGCCTTGTTCGGTTCGCCGCAGCCGCGCTCGGCGGTTGAAACCAGCATCGGCAACAAGGCCGGACAGGCCGCTCCGGCGATCCGCTCGACGGTGGGCGATCCCTCAACCCAGACAGTCGACGAAGGATCGGTGGTGCGTGACATCGTGTCCGCCCCGGAAGGCGACGGGCGCGAGGCGACGACGACCGTCGGCGGCTGATTTTACCAAATTCCGGCCAAGAATGAGGCTCGCCGAAAGGCGGGCCTTTTTCGTTTACGCTGCAGCCTCGGCACTGGGCTTCTTGTCCTCGGCGCGGCTGACCAGCAACTTGTCGATCTTGCGTCCGTCCATGTCGACCACTTCGAAGCGCCAGTCCTGCTCGGTAAAGTGCTCGCCCTCGTGCGGCAGGCGTTTGAGCACCGACAGCGCATAGCCTGCAGCTGTCGCGTAGTCGCGGTCATCCGGCAGATCGAGCCCCAGCCGATCGATCAGCGCATCGACCGGCAATGCACCCGCCATCAGCAGCGAGCCGTCCTCGCGCACCGTCAGCAGGGGTTCGTCGCCTTCGTCCTGATAGCTCGCGAAGTTGCCGACGATCGCTGAGAGCAGGTCGGCCGGGGTGACGATCCCTTCGAGGTGGCCGTATTCGTCATGGACCAAGGCCATTGCCACGCCCGATTGCTGGAGCATCCGCAAGGCGTCCATCGCGTCTAGCTGATCAGGGACGATCTCGGCCTTGCGCATCAGCTTGGGCAAGCTGACCTTACGGCCAGCGAGCAGCACCGCTAACACGTCCTTGACCTTGACCACGCCGACGATGTTGTCCGGGCTGCCGTCGGCAACCGGCAGCAGCGAATGCGGGCTTTCCTTGATCGCGGCGCGGATTTCGTCCTCGCTCGCCTTGCGGTCGATCGTGTCGAGTTCGATCCGCGGCGTCATCACCTCGCGCACCGGGCGGTCAGCGAGTCGCATGATCCCGGTCATGATTTGGCGTTCGTCTTCCTCGATCGCACCCGAGCGGGTGGCTTCGGCGAAGATCATCTGCAGTTCTTCGGCCGAAAGCGAATGCTCACCCTTGTGGCTTACCCCGATCAGCCGCAGCAGCAGGCCCGAGGACCGATTGAGCAACCAGACCATCGGCGCGGTCACCTTGGCCAGCAGGATCATTGCGGGTGCGGCGTAGGTCGCAATCGGTTCGGCAGCGCGCAAGGCAACCTGTTTGGGTACCAGTTCGCCCACCACCAGGCTGAAATAGGTTGTCGCGGCGATCGCGACGACGAAGCCGATTTCGGGCGCCCATTCGGGCGACATTCCCAGCCGGGCCAGTTCCTCGCCGATCGGCCCGCCCAGCTTCTCGCCCGAAAAGGCGCCGGCGACGATGCCGATCAGGGTAATGCCGATTTGCGCTGTCGAAAGCAGCTTGCCTGGGTCGGAAGCGAGCGTGAGCGCCATCTTGGCGCCGCTGCTGCCGCGCTCGGCCGCAAGCCGCAACCGCGCGGGGCGCGCCGAAACGATTGCCAGTTCGCTCATCGCGAAAAGGCCATTGAGCAGGATGAGGCCGGCGATCACCAGCACGTCGGACCATGGAAACGGATTCACGATTCAATCGTTAGCAGCAATACAGGCCCACGCGAAGGGTGGCATTTGCATGCCAAATGCGATGCTGGTTGTCATAGTTGATGCATATTGAGTTCACGTTGCAGGCAATAGCGCTATAGTTCGACGTAGAGTTCACAGAAGGGGAAATAACAATGAATAAGTCTCGCTGGATGATCTCGGCATTCGCCGCAGGTACGCTGATGGCCACTTCGGCCTGCGTCACTGACCCCAATACGGGCGAAAAGAAGATTTCACGTACCGCGATCGGCGGTGTTGGCGGCGCGGTGGTCGGCGGCCTGCTGGGCGGTCTGATCGGCGGCAAGACTGGGCGCATCGTCGGTGCGGGCCTGGGCGGCGTTGCCGGCGGCGTCGTCGGGTACAAGATGGACCAGCAAATCAAGACACTGCGCGAACAGACTTCGGGCTCGGGCGTGGACGTTAGCGAGACCGATGGCGGCAAGGCGATCCTGGTCAACCTGCCCGACGGCGTTACCTTCGATACCGGTAGCGCTACGCTCAAGCCGGAGTTCCGTGCGGTGCTCGACAAGGTTGCGCAGTCGATGCTCGATTACCCGCAGAGCCTGATCGACGTCTACGGCCACACCGATTCAACCGGTAGCGACGCGTTCAACCAGCGCTTGTCCGAACAGCGCGCTTCGACCGTCATGAACTACCTGATCTCGCGCGGCGTGCCTGCTGCGCGGCTGCGCAGCCAGGGCTTCGGCGAAACCATGCCGATCGCATCGAATGATACTGCGGATGGCCGTGCCAAGAACCGCCGGGTAGAGATAAAGATCGTACCCGTAACCCAGGAAGACGTCGCCGCGGCACGCGCCGGGCAGTAAGGCAACTTTCCAAATGGATTGCAGGGGCTCGCCGCAAGGCGGGCCTCTGTTCATTGGGCGGCGAGTTCGCGCGCACGGGCGGCAAGCCGCTCTACCGCAGCGGGATGAATTTCAGGCGAGCTGACCAGCACACCGAATGCGCGCGGATCGCGCTTGTTGAAGGCCAGCGCTTGCCCCAGCGCATCGCTGACCGCTGCCCCGGCTTCACGGGCAATCAGCGCCGCCGCGCCGACGTCCCATTCATAACCCCAACGCAGCGTGGCGACGAGATCGGCCTCGTCGGCCGCAACCATTGCGATCCTAAGCGCAATCGAATTCGGTTGCTCGACCGCCGTAAGGTCCGCATCGGTCCGGGGAAGCGACTGGGCCGGGACTCGCGCCCCGCGAAGCTCGGTGCGCCGCGACGCATTGAGCTTTGCGCCATTGCGCCATGCCCCTTGTCCAGCCTCCGCCGACCAAAACTCATCCCGCGCCGGAGCATCGAGGATACCGAGCAGCGGGCGTCCCCCGCTGACCAGTGCAACCGACACCGACCAGCCAGCCCTGCCCCGAATGAAATCCTTGGTGCCGTCAATCGGATCGACCAGCCAGATAAGATCAGCAGACAATCGCTCCGGGGCATCGACCGTTTCTTCCGACAGCCAGCCTGCGGCTGGAAGCAGCGCGCCCAATTCGGATTTGAGGAACCTATCGACTTCAAGATCGGCTTCGCTAACCGGGTTGTCGGGGTGTTTGTCCCAGCTTGCAAGCGCGTGGCCGTGCCCCGGCCAGCGCGCCATGGCTAGCCGGCCCGCCTCGCGCACGATGTGTTCAAGGCGCAAGCGGTCGATCACCAGCGTCGAGTGGCATTATTTGAGAATGGTTCGCAACTGGCGTTCATAAATCTACTCTTGCGCGGCTCGACGGGGCTTTTCAACCCGGTCCCGCTGTGCTTAGGCCGCTCGCAACGGGGGTATTCCCCGCCGCCAGTCCCAGTCACAAATGCGGAAAGCGACCTCATGAACATCCACGAATATCAGGCCAAGGAACTGCTGTCCAAGTTCGGCATTGCGATTCCCAAGGGAATCCCGGCGATGAGCGTGGAAGAGGCTGTGGCAGCGGCAAAGCAGCTCCCTGGCCCGCTCTACGTGGTGAAAAGCCAGATCCATGCCGGGGGGCGCGGCAAGGGCAAGTTCAAGGAACTGGGATCTGACGCCAAGGGCGGCGTGCGCCTCGCCAAGACCATTGAGGAAGTGGAGAGCCACGCGCGCGAAATGCTCGGCAACACCCTCGTCACCATCCAGACCGGCGATGCCGGCAAGCAGGTCAACCGGCTTTACGTGACCGACGGGGTCGACATCGGCAAGGAATACTACCTGTCGATGCTGGTTGACCGCGCCACCGGGCGGATCGCGATGATCGCCAGCACCGAAGGCGGGATGAGCATCGAGGATGTGGCGCACGAAACCCCCGAGAAGATTGTCACGATCACGATCGATCCGGCGCAGGGCTTCATGCCGCACCACGGCCGCGCTCTGGCCTTCGGGCTCAAACTCAAGGGTGACCTCAACAAGCAGGCGCAGGTGCTGGGCAAGCAGCTCTACGACGCCTTCCTCGCGCTCGATTGCGCGATGATCGAGATCAATCCGCTGGCTGAATCAGACGGCAAGCTGCTGGTGCTCGACACCAAAATGAGCTTCGATTCCAATGCGCTCTACCGCCATCCCGACGTGATGGAATTGCGCGACGAGACCGAGGAAGACCCGGCCGAGATCGAGGCGTCGAAGTACGACCTCGCTTACATCAAGCTCGACGGCAACATTGGCTGCATGGTCAACGGCGCGGGCCTCGCCATGGCGACGATGGACATCATCAAGCTGAACGGCGAATTCCCCGCCAACTTCCTCGACGTCGGCGGCGGTGCCTCGAAGGAGAAGGTGACCGCGGCCTTCAAAATCATCCTCAAGGATCCGGCGGTGAAGGGCATTCTCGTCAACATCTTCGGCGGGATCATGAAGTGCGACATCATCGCCGACGGCATCGTCGCCGCGGCGAAGGAAGTGAATCTCTCGGTGCCGCTGGTGGTCCGGCTCGAAGGTACCAATGTCGAGCAGGGCAAGGCGATCCTGGAAGGATCGGGCCTGCCGATCGTTTCGGCAAGCGACCTGGGCGATGCCGCGAAGAAGATCGTCGCCGAAGTTCGCAAGGCAGCGTAAGTCCGTTGACCCTGAACTCGTCGAAGGGTTGACGTTTCCGTAAACGTAAACTACGCGCTGCGGCGCACTCATTGTTGAAAGGCTGGAACCGATGAAAGCCCTGGTCTGCGTAAAGCGCGTGATCGACTACAACGTGAAGCCGCGGGTCAAGTCCGACGGCACCGGGGT
>JBJTMA010000172.1:0-3986 GCA_046063295.1 Novosphingobium sp. | reverse complement strand
CTTTCGGCCAACGTGATCGACCTGTGCCCGGTCGGCGCGCTGACCTCGGCGCCATACGCCTTCGAAGCCCGTCCGTGGGAACTCAAGAAGACACTGTCGATCGACGTTTCGGATGCGGTTGGCGCCAACATCCGGCTCGACAGCCGCGGGCGCGAGGTCATGCGCATCCTCCCTCGCGTCAACGACGACGTGAACGAGGAGTGGCTCTCGGACAAGGGCCGCTACCAGGTCGATGGCCTCATTCGCCGCCGGCTCGACAAACCGTGGCTCCGCAAGGACGGCAAGCTCGTTGCCGTGACCTGGGCCGAAGCCTTTGCGGCGATCGCCAAGATCAATCCGGGCAAGGATGTCGCGGTGATCGCGGGCGACATGGTCGATTGCGAGACGATGTTCGCTGCCAAGAAGCTGGCCGGTGCGCTCGGTTCCACCATGCTCGAAGGCCGCCAGACCGGGCTCGATTACGATTGTTCGAACCTCGCCGCGGTCAACTTCAATTCTACCTTCAACGGGATCGAGACCGCCGACGCGATTCTGATCGTCGGCAGCCACGTCCGCTGGGAAGCGGCGCTGGTCAATGCGCGGCTGCGCAAGGCGGTCAAGGCGGGGGCCAAGGTCTTCGTGGTGGGTCCGGAATGGGACGCGACCTATCCGGTAACCAACCTGGGCAACGAACTGTCGGTGCTCGGCAAACTGCCCAAGGCCGCGGCTGATGCCTTCGCCAAGGCAGAGCGGCCTGCACTGATCATGGGCGGGGCGGCGCTGGGCAAGGGCGCCCTGGCAGCCGGACTGGCCTTCGCCGCGGCTAATGGCTTGGTCAAGGATGGCTGGGACGGCTTCAATGTGCTGCACATGGCGGCGAGCCGGATGGGCGGGCTGATGCTCGGCTACGCGCAAAAGGGCGGCATTGCCGACCTCGTGGCCGCCAAGCCCAAGCTGGTGATCTCGCTTGGTGCGGACGAGGTAGACTACACCAAATTCGCCGGCAGCATGATCGCCTACATCGGCCACCACGGCGACAAGGGTGCGCATGCAGCGGACATCATCCTGCCCGCCGCGGCGTTCAGCGAGAAGCCGGGGACCTACGTCAACACCGAAGGCCGGGTGCAGCTCGCCGACAAGGCGGTCTTCGCCCCCGGCGATGCGCGTGAGGATTGGACGATCCTGCGGGCCATGGCTGACGCGCTGAAGGTTTCGGTCGGGTTCGACAGCTTCGATGAATTACGCGCGGCCATGGCCAGCGATGTTCCCGCACTGGGCCGCGAAGGCCTCGCCGATTACGGGGCGATCCCGAAGGGCAAGGCGGGTGCAAGTGGTTCAATCGACGCCTACCCGATCAAGGATTTCTACCTGACCAACCCGATCGCGCGCGCCAGCGTGACGATGCAGCGCTGCTCGGCCGAACTGCTCCACGGACAAGACTTCGCGGAGGCGGCGGAATGACTGCTCTGTTCCAGACCTGGGGCCTATCCTTCGAATGGGCTTGGTTCCTTGCCACCATTGCGGGGATTCTGCTGATCGCGCTGCCACTGATGCTGGCAGTGGCGATGATCATCTATGCCGATCGCAAGATCTGGGCGGCGATGGCGCTGCGGCGCGGGCCGAACGTGGTTGGGCCGTGGGGCTTGCTGCAGAGCTTTGCCGACGGTCTCAAGGTGTTCCTGCAGGAAACCATCGTTCCTTCGGCGGCGAACAAGGGCCTGTTCCTGATCGCGCCGATCATCACCTTCACCGTCGCGCTGATGGCCTGGGCGGTGATCCCGTTCAATTCGGGCGCGATCCTTGCCGATATCAACGTCGGGCTGCTCTACATCCTCGCGATCTCGTCACTGGGGGTTTACGGCACGGTGATCGCCGGTTGGTCGTCGAACTCGAAGTATCCGTTCTTCTCGGCGATGCGCGCTTCGGCGCAGATGATTTCGTACGAGGTCTCGATCGGGTTCATCCTGATCTGCGTGGTGATGTGGGCCGGAACGTTCAACATGGGCGGCATCGTCGAGGCGCAGAAGGGCCATGTCTTCCACATCCTCAACGGCTTCGGCTTCAACCCGCTGCTGTTCCCGATGGCGGTGATGTTCCTGATCTCGGGCATGGCCGAAACCCAGCGCGCCCCGTTCGACCTGGCCGAGGCCGAAAGCGAGCTCGTCGCCGGATACCAGACCGAATATTCGAGCATGAGCTTTGCGCTCTACTGGCTCGGTGAATATGCCAACGTGCTCTTGATGTGTGCGCTCAACGCTGTGCTGTTCTGGGGCGGCTACCTCCCGCCGCTCGACTGGGCGCCGCTGTACTTCGTCCCGGGCATCGTGTGGCTGTTCGCCAAGATCCTGTTCTTCTTCTTCGTGTTCAGCTGGGTCAAGGCGACCGTCCCGCGGTATCGCTACGACCAGCTGATGCGGCTTGGCTGGAAGGTGTTCCTGCCGGTGTCGCTTGGTTTTGTCGTCGTGATCAGCGGCTATCTGATGTGGATGAAGGGCGCCGCATGAACCTCTCCCAACTCATCAAATCGTTCACCTTGTGGGAGTTCCTCAAGGCGCACTGGCTGACCTTGAAGTACTTCTTCAAGCCCAAGGCGACCATCAACTACCCTTTCGAGAAGAACCCGCTGTCGCCCCGCTTCCGCGGTGAACATGCGTTGCGGCGTTATCCCAACGGCGAGGAGCGCTGCATCGCGTGCAAGCTGTGCGAGGCGGTGTGCCCGGCGCAGGCGATCACGATCGAGGCCGAACCGCGCGAAGACGGCAGCCGGCGGACAACGCGCTACGATATCGATATGACCGAGTGCAGCTTCTGCGGCTTTTGCCAGGAAGCCTGCCCGGTCGATGCCATCGTCGAGGGGCCGAACTTCGAATATGCGACCGAAACGCATGAGGAACTGCTTTACGACAAGGCGAAACTGCTGGCCAACGGGGACAAGTGGGAGCGCGCGATCGCTGCCAACCTTGAAGCCGATGCGCCGTATCGCTAGGGGCGCCGCAGCATGATTACGGTCCTTGCCTTCTACCTCTTCGCGACGCTGACGATCGTCTCGGGCGCGGTGACGATCCTGGCGCGCAACCCGGTCCATTCGGTGCTGTGGCTGATCATGGCCTTCTTCAACGCGGCGGGGTTGATGGTCCTGCTCGGCGCAGAATTCATCGCGATGCTGTTGGTGATCGTTTACGTTGGCGCGGTCGCGGTGCTGTTCCTGTTCGTGGTTATGATGCTCGACATCGATTTTGCCGAACTGCGCGCCGGGTTCATCAAGAACTTCCCGCTGGGACTGCTGCTGGCAGTGGCGTTGCTGGCCGAGATCATGATCGGCCTTGGCGCTGTGGGTTCGGGCGGGATAAAGCTCGGCACGCCGAATGGCGCTGCCGCGACGGTTGCCGGGCAGAGCAACATCGAAGCGATCGGCATGCTGCTTTACGGCAAATACCTGTTCCTGTTCGAAGCCGCCGGCGTGCTGCTGCTGGTCGCCATGGTCGGCGCGATCGTGCTGACCCATCGCCAGCGCACGGGCGTGCGCGGGCAGAACATTTCGCGCCAGATTGCGCGCCGTCCCGAAGAGGCGACGGTCAACATGCAGCCCGAAGTGGGGCAGGGGGTGCAGCTGTGACGATCGGCATCGAACATTACGTCGCGGTCAGCTCGATCCTGTTCGTGCTGGGCGTGCTGGGGATCTTCCTCAACCGCAAGAACGTGATCGTCATCCTGATGGCGATTGAGCTGATCCTGCTTGCGGTGAACATCAACCTGGTCGCCTTCAGCGCCTTCTTGCACGATCTTACCGGGCAGGTCTTTGCGATGTTCGTTCTGGCTGTCGCGGCCGGGGAAGCAGCGATCGGCCTGGCGATCCTGGTGCTCTATTTCCGTGACCGCGGCACGATCGCGGTTGACGATGTCAGCCATCTGAAGGGGTAGGGGCCAAGTGAATTCGATCCTCTTCATCGTGTTTCTGCCATTGCTGGCCGCGATCGTCGGCGGGCTGGGCAAACGCGCGCTGGGCA
>JBJTMA010000171.1:0-4706 GCA_046063295.1 Novosphingobium sp. | reverse complement strand
TCGATCATCTTCGACAGGGCGTTGAGCATGGTCGTCTTACCCGAACCGGTACCGCCCGAGATGACGATGTTCATCCGGCACGCGCCGGCAATCTTGAGCGCGGTCGCCATCTTCTCGCTCATCGAACCAAAGTCCTTGAGCATGTCGATGGTGATCGGCTTTTCGGAAAACTTACGAATCGAGATCGCGGTGCCGCGCAGCGAGAGCGGCGGGACGATCACGTTGACGCGGCTGCCGTCCTTGAGGCGGGCGTCGGCGAGCGGAGTGGTCTGGTCGACGCGGCGGCCGACCTGGTTCACAATGCGCTGGGCGATCTGGAACAGGTGGCTTTCATCGCGGAACCGGATCGGCGCGATCTGCAGCTTGCCCTTCTTTTCGATGTAAGTCTGGTCGGGTCCGTTGACCATGATGTCGCTAACGTCGGGGTCGTTGAGCAGCTCTTCGAGCGGACCGAACCCGAGCAGCTCGTCGATCAGCACCTTTTCCAGCGCGAACTGTTCGCGGCGGTTGAGCGTGACCTTGAGCTCGGCCAGCACCTCGATGATGATCGGGCGGAATTCCTCGCTGAGCTCGTCCTTGCTGAGCGTTGCCGCAGCTTCGGGATCGACGCGTTCGAGCAGGCGCGGCAGCACCTGTTCCTTGATCTTGTGGACCGAGGCTTCGAAGCCTTCGGCTTGGTACTGGTTTTCGTGAACGCCGTTCGCCCGGTCGGCCAGGCGCGTCATCGCATCGCCCTTCGGGTTCGACATTCCCATGTCGAGCGGCGGCAGCGCTGCGGCCGAATCTTCGCCGGGGAGCGGCGGGAACTGGTCCCCGCCGAGGGGATCGGCGGAAGGAGACTTTGCTTCGATTCCACCCTTCATCGGCCGGGCAACCCCGAACTGAGGGCGCGCGCCCGGTGCCATACCGCCTGCACCATTGCGTCGACCGAATGCGCTCATCGTAACCAAACCTCTGACAATGCGGGATTTACATGCCGAGACATGCCTTCCCGATGGCTTATCGGAATGGTGAATAAGGCCTAAACTTTGAAGATTTCCTAATGCGGCGGTTACTTTGTGACTGCCCGAAGGCGCCGCTCGCAACCTTCCCATGCCGGGCCTGCGTGGCTACAGCCGCAGTTCAGCTATGGAAACGTACCGAACCATCCATGAAGAAATTGCTGCCCTTCGCCTTGCTTCTTGCTGCACCGCTTACTGCTCAGACCGTTGCTCAGCCCGTGCTGCCCGCGTGGCTTGCGGGGACGTGGGCCATGGAAGACGGCGCCAGCTGGTCGGACGAATTGTGGACCGATCCGCGCGGAGGTGTGATGTTGGGCGTCGCGCGCAGCGGCTTTGGTTCAGAGCTCAAGACTTGGGAAGTCACCCGGATTGTGACCCGCAAGGACGGTTCGCTGGCCTACGTGGTGCAGGAAGACGGCAAGCCATCGGTTGAATTTCCGCTGGTGCTGATCAGCGAAGAAGCGATCGAATTCGCGAATCCCGCGCATGATTACCCGCAGCGAATCCGCTATTGGCGGCAAGGCAAGCTGTTGATGGCCGAAATTTCGAAGCTCGATGGCAGCGATGCAATGCGGTGGAATTATCGTCCGGTGGTGCCGCCGCGCGATCAGGTGGAGTAGGGCATGCGGGGGCGCAAATTCAGCCAAGTCGATGTGTTCACCGCGGTGCCCTACAAGGGGAACCCGGTGGCTGTTGTGCTCGACGGCGAAGGCTTGTCCGATGCCGAAATGCAGGCTTTCGCAAACTGGACCAACCTTAGCGAGACGACTTTCGTTCTGCCGCCAAGCGATCCCGCGGCGGATTACCGCGTGCGCATCTTCACGCCGAAGGCCGAGCTGCCATTTGCCGGACATCCAACCCTGGGTACTGCCCATGCGGTGATGGAGGCGGGGTTTGCTGCGCCGAAAGACGGCAAATTGGTCCAGCAATGTGCGGTCGGCTTGGTCGAACTTGCGCTGAGCCAGGGAGTGCTTTCATTTCGTCTGCCACGCTATGCCGTTGCCCACGCACCGGATCCCGCTGAGGCGGTGGCGTGGATCGGCGGAGCGGAGCTGAAGGGCGGGGCCAAGGCGGTCGATGTGGGCCCGGTCTGGCTCATCGCCGAACTGGCGGAAATCGCCGAACTGGAGAACCTCCGGCACGATCCCGCCCGATTGACTGCCTATTACGAGAAGTACGGCCTTACGGGGGCAACGCTGTTTGCCACCGCGGGTGACCGTGTCGTGGTGCGGAGCTTCGCACCGGGCGATGGCATTCCCGAAGATCCGGTCTGCGGCAGCGGCAATGGCGCGGTGGCAGCATATCGCCTGTGGGCAGGGCAGGTTGGCGATGGCAGCCACTATCGCGCAAGCCAGGGCCGCCAGCTTGGTCGCGACGGCTGGATCGACGTGCGGTTCGATGGCGCCGACATCCACATCGGGGGAAGCTGCGTCACCTGCGTGCGGGGTGAGGTCCAACTATAAATTTACCCCTCGCGGCTAATCGAGGCTGTGATGGGGAATAGGCAAACATCCGATAAGCAGCCGACTGGCGGGGGCATGGCTCCCGGCCTGTCGCTTTATCTGGAACTGCTTCGGCTGCTCGCGGCAAGCGAAGTGGTGCTGTTTCACATCAATGGCTTCGCGCTTCTGGGCGGGCACCGCGCAGCATGGAACGCCTTTGGGCACGAGGCCGTGGTGATCTTCTTCGTGCTTTCGGGCTTTGTAATAGCCTTCGCCGCGGACACGCGTGAGAAGACCGCCAAGAGTTACCTGACCAGCCGCCTGACCCGGATCTATTCGGTCGCGGTGCCGTGCCTTCTGGCGACGCTGCTGTTCGACCGGATCGGGCAGGCGGTGGTCCCCAGCCTCTATGCAGGCCTCATTACCGATGACTCGGCGCTGGTGCGGCTGGCGCTGGGGAGCTTGTTCCTCAACGAAAGCTGGACCGTCTCGGCGCAGATGTTTTCGAATACGCCCTATTGGTCGATCGCCTACGAATTCTGGTACTACATGATCTTCGCGGGGCTGTTCTATTTCCGGGGATGGGCGCGGATCGCCCTGACCGCGCTGGCCTGCCTGATTGCTGGCTACAAGATCCTGCTGCTGTTCCCGATCTGGGCGCTGGGCTGGGCGGTCTATCGATGGAGCCGCAACCATGAGGTGCGGCCGTGGCTGGGGGCGTTCCTTTTCGTCCAGCCAGCACTGGTCCTTTACCTGGTGGATAGCCTGCAGCTGACCCGTATTGCGGGCGAATGGCTTGCCGGCACAATGGGGCAGGATGCCTGGCGCATCGGGCTCAGCTGGTCACGCTACGTGCTGACGGATACCCTGCTCGGACTGTCGATGGCCGGCCATTTCATCGGCGCAGCAGCGATCGCGCCGTGGCTGGATCGATTGCTGAAACCATTGGCGAGCCCGGTTAAATGGCTGACCGCGCGGTCCTTCACGTTATACCTGCTGCACCAGCCGGCGATGCTGATGGCCGGAGCGGTGCTTATCACGCTAGGCGTGCCGTTGCTGGGTTCGTGGACCGTTTTTGCTGCGACCTGGGGCATCGTCCTGGTGGTCGCGCAGATATCGGAGCTTCAGAAGCACCGTCTCAAACCGCTGGTGCGCTGGGTGCTCGACTTGCCCGAACGCATTTTCGCCGCACGGCGCACCGCAATGCCGGCAGAATGAAAAAGGGCGGCCCGCAAGAACCGCCCAAATTCGTTGGTCAGTGCGGGATAGACTTAGCCTTCGGCGCTTTCCGCCAGAACGGTCAGGCCCTTGGCGTTCACTTCCGCGAACCCGCCCTTGATCATCACTTCCTGCGGCTCGGCGCCTTCGGTCTTGTAAATCCGCAACGCACCGTCACGCACCGTCGACATCAGCGGCGCATGGCCGCCGAGCACGCCGAAGTCCCCTTCGGTGCCGGGTACGGTGACCATGTAGACCTCTTCGGAACGGACGAGGCGGGCCGGGGTGACGAGTTCGAAGTGAAGCACGTGCCTTACGCCTCTTCAGCCATCTTCTTGGCCTTGGCGACCGCTTCGTCGATGCCGCCGACCATGTAGAAGGCCGCTTCAGGGAGGTGATCGTACTCGCCGTCCACAACCGCCTTGAAGCTCTTCACGGTGTCTTCGACCTGGACGAACTTGCCCGGGATGTTGGTGAAGACTTCGGCCACGTGGAACGGCTGCGACAGGAAGCGCTGGATCTTGCGGGCGCGGGCAACGGTGAGCTTATCTTCCTCGCTCAGTTCGTCCATCCCGAGGATCGCGATGATGTCCTGCAGGCTCTTGTACTTCTGCAGCGTTTCCTGAACGCGGCGCGCGGTGTCGTAGTGTTCCTGGCCCACGACCGCCGGGGTCAGAACGCGCGAGGTCGAGTCGAGCGGGTCGACCGCCGGGTAGATGCCCAGCTCCGAAATCGCGCGGTTCAGCGTGGTGGTCGCGTCCAAGTGCGCGAACGAGGTTGCCGGGGCAGGGTCGGTAAGGTCGTCCGCGGGAACGTAGATCGCCTGCACCGAGGTGATCGAACCCTTGTTGGTCGAGGTGATGCGTTCCTGCAGCGCGCCCATGTCGGTCGCCAGGGTCGGCTGGTAGCCCACCGCCGAAGGAATACGGCCGAGCAGCGCCGACACTTCCGAACCCGCCTGGGTGAAGCGGAAGATGTTGTCGACGAAGAACAGCACGTCCTGGCCTTCCTGGTCGCGGAAGTATTCGGCCATGGTCAGGCCCGA
>JBJTMA010000170.1:0-2567 GCA_046063295.1 Novosphingobium sp. | reverse complement strand
GCAGGCCCCATTTACGGACCTGGTTGGGCGAAACGTAGATGTCGTCGGGCCCGGCGAGATAGTTGGCCTCGGCATTGCGGAGGAATCCGAAGCCGTCGCTCAGAACTTCGATCGTACCCTGGCCGATGATTTCCTCTCCGTCCTCGGCCACTTCCTTGAGGATGCAGAAGATGATGTCCTGGCGGCGCATCGTCGAGGCGCCTTCGACCCCCAGCTCTTCGGCCATTTCGACCAGTTCGGCAGAGGTCTTTTTCTTGAGTTCTTTGAGATGCATTTTGGGTATTCCGTAGTCTGTGCAGTCTGGAGATGGCCGGACGATCGAAGGGCTTGGAGAAAGCGGATCGCGCCGCGCTGCAATGCGCTGGCCTTGCCGGTCAGGGCTTCAAATAGGCTTCACGCCCTGGTGTTGTCAATCAGATCGTCCCGGCCAAGCGGCCTTGCCGGCCCGCTCTATTGCGGCTTCGCGGCATTTTGAGCTGCGGTACCGGCAACCTGCATGGCCTTGCCCGATTCAACCGAGCACCGCGATATCTCGCTCTGGACCCCCTGGAAAAAGGCCTTGTCGTTCCCCAGCCTGCGCAGATGCGGGGTCCAATCCTCCCCGGGCAAGCGGATATTCAGGCGGCCCACATAGTAGGTCGCGGAAGTCAGCAGCAGGCTTTGCCGCGCCTTGTCTGCGTTCTCCGTCCCAACTGCATAGAGCAAGGCTTCAAAGCAGCGCATGTCCGCTTCGGTTTCGGGCGGCAAGGGCTGGGTGGCCACCGCGGCAGCCGCAACGAGCGAAAAGGTCAGCATACGAAATGGTCCCCAGTAGTTCGCGGTCTAGAACGGTTTCACGACGACCAGGATCACGATCAGCGCCGCGGCCAGGCCCGGTATTTCGTTGATCATCCTGAGTCTGCGCCCGCTGAGCTTGCGCTGTCCTTCCTTGAGAGCGGCGTGATAGCCCGCCAGCCAAACATGATACGCGGTTAGCGCCAGAACGATCGTGAACTTGGCATGGAACCACCCTTGCGCAAACGCACCCGTCGTCCACGCAAGCGACAAACCCAGCACCCAGGTGACGACCAGTGACGGCCAGAGAATGATCTTGAGCAACTTGCCTTCGCGGTCGAGCCAGCGCGCCTCCTCGATCGAACCCGGCTCAGCTTCCTGATGGTAGACGAAATAGCGCGGCAGCATGAACAGGCCAGCCATCCAGAAGATCACGAAGATGATGTGGCCCGCCTTGAGCCAGAGATAGGTCATGGAAAGCATCCAGAACATTCTTGCGCCATAGCTTATGCCCGCCAGCCGCGCACCAGCGAAAGAAGCTCCCCGACATGTTCCAGCGGGGTGGTCTGATCGATACCGTGGCCAAGGTTGAACACGTGTGGTCGATCCTGGAACGCCTCGAGGATGCGGGTCGCCTGCCGTTCAAGTTCCGGCCCGCCGGCGATCAGCAGGAGCGGATCAAGGTTGCCTTGGACAGGCATGTTCGCCGGAAGCGCGGAAGCAGCCCACAGTGGGTCGATGGTCTCATCGATGCCGACCGCGCCCACCCCGCTTTCGCGCGCGTAGGCCGGCAGCTTCTCGCCTGCCCCCTTCGGGAAGCCGATCACCGGCACCTGCGGAAAGCGCTTGGCGATCGCCGCAGCGATCTTTGCATTGGGCGCGACCACCCAACGTTCGAACTCGGCCGGGGCAAGGCTGCCCGCCCAACTGTCGAACAGCTGCACCGCTTCGGCTCCGGCCAGGATCTGGCCCCCGAGATATTCGATCGTAACTTCGGCGATGGCGTCGATGATTTCGCCAAAGGCCTGCGGATCGCGATAGGCCATTGCGCGCGTCATGTGATGCGAGCGGCTGCCTTCGCCCTCGACCATATAGGTGGCAACAGTCCAGGGGCTGCCCGCAAAACCCAGCATGGTCTTGTCTGCAGGCAGCATCGCCTTGACGGCTTTGACCGTGTCGTAGATCGGGCTGAGCCGCTCTGGCACCGCGTGCAGACTGGACAATGCGGTATCGACCAGCCGCGGCGAGAGATGCGGCCCCTCGCCGGCAAGGAATTCGAGATCCTGGCCCATCGCATAAGGCACGATCAGGATATCCGAAAACAGGATCGCCCCATCCATACCGAAGCGCCGCAATGGCTGCATCGTGATTTCGGCCGCTGCGGCCGTGTCATAGACCAGCGCAAGGAACCCGCCCTTTTCCGCCCGCAGCGCGCGGTATTCGGGAAGGTACCGTCCTGCCTGCCGCATCAGCCAGACCGGCCGCTGGGAAGCATTGGTTCCGCGTAAGGTATCGAGAAGCAAACCGGGCATCGAAGCTCGTTCCAATTCAAATCAATTTAGAATGATAAAAGGATTCTGAAGTTGTTGGCCCTGTGGAAACCGGGGATTGGCCGCGCATGCCGGAATTCTCCCTGCGTGAACAGACCCTGCGCGCATCCGAATCGCGGGCACGCCGAGTCAACGCGGTCTTTTGCCCGCTATCCCCAGCCTGTGGGTAGCGCTTCCCACATGTCTACAACGTACCAGGCGAGTGCCGGTTAGCGGGGGTGGAAACTATCCCCGAACTTGTAA
>JBJTMA010000022.1:0-21956 GCA_046063295.1 Novosphingobium sp. | reverse complement strand
GCAGCAAGGAAGACCTGACCATGGGTCTGACTTTCCAGATTGCCGAAGCGCCGCGGGTCTATGTCGAAAAGATCGACGTCAACGGCAACACCCTGACCCAGGACAAGGTCATCCGCCGTGAATTCCGCCTGGCGGAAGGCGATGCGTTCAACTCGCTGCAGGTCAAGCGGTCGACCGCGCGCATCAATTCGCTCGGCTATTTCCAGGAAAAGTTCGAGGTCCAGCAAAAGCCGGGCTCGGCGCCTGACCGGATCATTCTTGAAGCCAACGTCGAGGAAAAGCCGACTGGCCAGCTGCAGCTATCAGCCGGCTATTCGAGCCTTGAAAAGCTGATCTTCCAAGGGTCGATCGAACAGCGCAACTTCCGTGGCCGCGGTCAGACGATCGGGCTCAACCTGGCTTATTCGCAGTATTCGAAGCAGGTCGATGTCAGCTTCACCGAACCCTACGTGTTCGACAAGAACGTCAGCCTGGGTCTCAACGTCTACCGGCGCGACCTCAACAGCTTCAACTACCTCAATTCGAACCGCAACACGATCTATCAGCAGGCCACTACCGGCTTCCAGGCGCGGGTCGGCATTCCGGTAACCGAATTCATCTCGGCGATCGGCAGCTACACCTTCAACTATGACGACGTCAGCGTCGACAAGACGCAGTATTATTCGACCCGTGCCGATGGTTCGCTGCAATGCGACCCGCTGCTCGCCGGGCGGTATCTGTGCGAAGCCCTGGGCAAGCGGACGAGTTCGATCCTGGGCATTTCGCTGGTTTACGATTCGCTCGATAACCGCATTCACCCCAGTCGCGGCCGTTCGGCATCGGTGTCGTTCGACTTCGCCGGACTGGGCGGTTCAGTGAAATACGGCCGCGTGCGCGCCAACGTTGCCCAGTACAAGACGATCGGGAAGGGCTTCATCTTCTCGCTGCGCGGCGAAGGCGGTGCGATTGTTCCGTGGAGCGGAGGCAATGGAACGGGCCCGGGGCCGGATGCGATCCGGTTGACCGATCGGTTCTATCTGGGCGAGCCGCAGATCCGCGGTTTCGATATCCGCGGCGTCGGTCCGCGCATTATCCGCCAGTTCATCATCGATGATCCGGCAAATCCCGGGCACCCGAAGGTCGTGACCGATCGCAACCAGGTCGTCGATGACGCGCTGGGTGGCCGCTATTATTACCTTGGCCATGCCGAGCTCGAGATCCCGCTCGGTTCGGGCGCCAAGGAGCTTGGCCTCAGGCCCTCGATCTTTGTCGACGCCGGCGCCGTGTGGGGCGTTCGCGAACCGATCCGTGAAGGCGGCTTGCAGACTTTCCCCAACGGCACGTTCATTGCCACCCGCAATGCAAACGGCGACGCGCTTTACACGCAGATCGACACAACGACGCTTACCGGCACGACCTGCACGGTTACCGCAGCGTCGACGGTCACCTCTGCAACCAATACCAACGTCCTGGCCTGCCTCCCGACCGGTGCGATTGCCGGGCAGAACACCGCCATTGGCCAGACGGTCCCACCTTTCCAGGAAGTTTTCCTCGGCAATTCGCCCAAGCCGCGCATTTCCGTGGGTATCGGGGTCAACTGGAATTCGCCCTTCGGTCCGTTCAGGATCGATTTCGCCAAGACTCTGCTAAAGGTCGATGGTGATGACACCAAGGCCTTCACGTTCAACGTAGGAACCCAATTCTAATGACCAAGCTTTTCAAACTCGCACTGGGCAGCGCGCTTGCCGCTGCGCTCCTGTCGCAGCCCGGCATGGCGCAGACCGCCAAGAAGCCGGCTGCCGCCGCTCCCGCTTCTGCGGCGCCGCGCGGTACGATTGCGGCCGGTATCGGCACCGTTGACGTTCAGGCGGCTGTCGCCAGCACCAACGCCTACAAGACCGCGGTCACCACCCGGCAGAACGATCCGACCTACAAGAAGATCTATGACGCGGCGCAGGCGCGGCTGACCCAGCTGCAAGGCCAGCTGAAACCGATGGCCGACCAGTTCAACGCCGATCGCGCTGCCAACAAGTCCGACGCCGTGCTGCAAGCCGAATATGACGGCATCCAGAAGGCACAGGCGCAGGGCGAAGCCGAAATCAAGCAGATCCTGGCGCCCGCCAACCTGTCGGATGAATATGTGGTCGAACAGATCACCGCAAAGCTGCCGGACGCGCTTGGCACGGTGATGGGCCGCCGCGGCGTTACCATGCTGCTCAACCCGGATGCTATCCTGCTTTCGGCGCAACCTTACGACCTGACCGGTGAACTGGTGAACGAACTCAACCGCACGGTCACTTCGGTCCAGATCACGCCGCCCCCGGGCTGGCAGCCGGCGCGCGTGCGCCAGCAGCAGCAACAGCAGCAGCAGGCCGCGGGCACCGCGCCGAAGCCGACGGTACCGGCGACGAAGCCGGCTGGTCCGCAACCCGAAGGCCGCTAATCGCGTTCGGGGGGCGACAGCGATGAGCGAAGATCAGACCACAGTCGACGCGGGCCAGGCGCCCGCGTCGAGCCTGGCCATCCCGGAAATCCTGGCTGCACTTCCGCATCGCTATCCGATGCTGCTGGTCGATCGGGTGGTCAGTCTGGTCGCTGACGGTGAAATCCACGCGGTCAAGGCGGTCAGCTTCAACGAGGGCTTTTTCCAGGGGCATTTCCCGGGCCGGCCGATCATGCCGGGCGTGCTGCAGATCGAAGCATTGGCGCAGGCCGCGGGGATTCTGGCGATCGAAACGCTCGGGCTCGCCGGGACTGGCAAGCTCGTGTACTTCATGGCGATCGAAGAAGCCAAGTTCCGCGCGCCGGTCGAACCGGGCGTGCTGCTCGATCTCAAGGCCGGCTTCATCCAGAAGCGCGCCCGCGTGTGCAAGTTCTGGGGGCAAGCCAGCGTCGAGGGCAAGGTAACCTGCGATGTGCAGTTCACCGCAATGATCGCCGACGCACCAGGCGCTTGATTTTCCCGCAAACCGTGGCTAAGGGCCGCCCTTCCTTTTCAGGCCGGTCGGTACCGGTCGCAAGCGAAAGAATTGATCCATGAAGGCCGATACCCATCCCGATTATCACATCATCAAGGTGCAGATGACCGACGGCACCGTGTTCGAAACTCGCTCCACCTGGGGCAAGGAAGGCGACACGCTGGTGCTCGAAAGCGATCCGACCTCGCACCCGGCATGGACCGGCGGCACGCGCAACATCGATCAGGGCGGCCGTGTTGCCCAGTTCAACAAGCGCTTCGGTGGTCTTACGCTCAAGAAGAATTGAGCGGGCCTTCAGCCAAACGAAAAAGGGCGGTCCCTATCGGGCCGCCCTTTTTCGTTGTCGGTTTGGGTAAATTCAATCGCCGGCAATGGCCCGGGCATCGGCTTCGGTGATAGCGCGTAGGAATTCGACCCCGCCGGTTCCCTCGCGTGCCCAGCGCACGATCGCCTGGATCGACCAATCGGCCGAAAGCTGAATTGTCACGAAGATGCCGGTGCGCAACCAGTCTGCCTCGGTCACGACACTGCAGCCAAACACCGAGACATCGCGAATCCGCGCCCGGCTGCGCTCGCCTCCGGCGGTCCGCACGGTGGCAACCGTGCCTGCGATCCGGCGCGTGGTGCGCCGGGTGTTAGGCCGCGATGCATGTGTATCCAGCTTTTCGATCTTGGCGCTCGCGCTCACTACCCGGTTACCCCATTCCCATCGGCTGACTTGGGGAAACTAACCAATGAGGGTTAATTTTCCTTACGCAAATACCGCCCCGGTTGAGCTCTGCCCGGGGTAGTTTTCTCTTCCAATCGCTCGAAGCTTGTGCAAAGGCGCGCGCCTGCCTTGCGATGCTCAGCGCGCAGGGTCGTGGCGATCGTAGCTCAGTTGGTTAGAGCGCCGGTTTGTGGTACCGGAGGTCGTGGGTTCGAACCCCATCGATCGCCCCATTTTCCACTTATGCTAACGGCCAATCCGCTTGCCCGAAGGGGCGCTGCGTGGCAGAGGGGCGCGGGCCTGTGGAGGCCCGCAAGGGTCATACAACCTTAATGCACGGCTACGCCAATCCTGCTCGTTTCCTGCGCCTTGCCCGGCTGCTGACAACGCCTTTGCTGGTTGTCGGCGGGCTGGTCTGTCTGGGTGTGCTTGCCTGGGGGCTGACTGCCGCTCCTGCCGAGCAATTGCAGGGCGAAACGGTGCGCATCCTGTTCATCCACGTACCTGCCGCATGGCTCGGCATGGGCGGATGGAGCATGATCGCGATCGCCAGCCTCAGCGAACTCGTCTGGCGGCACCCGCTCGCCGGAATAGCGGCGCGCGCAGTTGCCGTCCCTGGAGCATTCTTCGCGCTGCTGTGCCTGGTCACCGGTTCGATCTGGGGCCGCCCCGCCTGGGGCGCCTGGTGGGTTTGGGACGGCCGGCTGACCTCGATGCTGGTGCTGTTCTTCCTTTATTGCGCCTACATCGCACTGGCTGACGCGGCCGAACGTTCGGGGCAGGGGGGCACCCGCATCGCGGCAATTTTCGGCCTTGTTGGTGCAGTCAACATCCCCATCATCCACTATTCGGTGATCTGGTGGCAAAGCCTGCACCAGCCGCCAAGCCTGGGGGCTTCGATGCTGTCAGGCAATTCACCGATGGCCGCGCCCTTCCTGCTGGGATTGCTCACTGCAACGCTGGGTTTCTCGTTGCTCTTTGGCGGAATAGTGCTTGTCCGGATGCGCACGATCCTGGCAAACCAACAGGCCGAAGCACGCCTGCGCCGCCGTGCGATGGAGCTCGCCGATGCGTGAGAACCTCAATCAGCTTGCTTTTGTCTATACCGCCTACGGGCTGGGCATCGGCGGCACCGTCGCGCTCGTCTGGCAGAGCCTTGCAGCAATGCGCCGTGCCGAGGCGAGGCGCGATCGGAGCCGGGAGCAGTGAATAGCGCAATCAAACCGAAGCATCAGCGACTGGTTCTGGTGCTTGCCGCGCTGGCCGCCCTTATAACCGCTGCACTGCTTGCAGCCTGGGCGCTGCGTAATCAGGCAAGCTATTTCTACCTGCCGGCGGAAATGGCGAGCAAGCCGCCTGAAGCGGATCGCGCGGTACGGCTTGGCGGGATGGTTGAGTCGGGTTCGCTGAAGACCGCGCCGGATGGGGTGACGATCAATTTTGTCGTTGGTGACGGCAAGGCGCGCATCCCGGTGACGTACCGCGGGATTACACCAGACCTGTTCAAGGAAGGTTCGGGCGTTGTGGCCGAAGGCAAACGCCGCAGCGATGGAACCTTCGTGGCCGACAATCTGCTCGCCAAGCACGACGAAAAGTATGTGCCGCGTGAAATGCAGCAAATGACTTCGAACGAAGCCCGCCAGAAGGTGGAAGCGACCAAGTGATCGCCACACTGGGCCTTGCTGCGCTGTGGCTGGCAGCTTCGCTGGCGGTGTTGCAGCTGTTCAGCGGCTTCCTGGCGTTGCGCCAGCCTGACAACCCGCTCACCCCTGTGGTGCGTCCGGTGGCGATGGTGCAGGCTGCGCTGGTCGCGGTTGCGTTTCTATGCCTGGTCGCGGTTTTCATGCAGACCGACCTGTCGGTGAAACTCGTCACGGAAAACTCGCACTCCGCTAAGCCGATGCTTTACAAGATTGCCGGTGCCTGGGGGAACCACGAAGGCTCGATGCTGCTGTGGGTCACGATCATGGCGGCGGCGGGCGGGTTCGTCGCCTTGCTCGAAAAGCGCTTGCCTGAACCGACCTTGCTCGCAACCCTTGCCGCACAGGCCTTTGTCAGCCTGGGGTTTTACGCCTTCCTGCTGATCGCCTCCAATCCCTTCGCGCGGCTCAATCCGGTGCCGGCAGAGGGGAACGGGCTCAACCCGCTGCTGCAGGATCCCGGGCTCGCGTTCCACCCGCCGACGCTTTACGTGGGTTACGTCGGACTATCGGTTGCCTTCAGTTTTGCAGTTGGCGCGCTGCTCACCCGCGAAGTTTCGCCCAATTTTGCCCGTGCCATGCGGCCTTGGGTGCTGGGAGCGTGGATATTCCTGACTCTTGGCATCACTGCGGGTTCGTACTGGGCATATTACGAACTGGGCTGGGGCGGCTGGTGGTTCTGGGATCCGGTCGAGAATGCCAGCCTGATGCCGTGGCTGGCGGCAACGGCCCTGCTTCATTCGGTTTCCGTGCTTGCCTCGCGCAATGCCTTGCGGGCCTGGACGGTCATGCTCGGCGTAGTGGCCTTCGCCATGTCGATGATCGGTACTTTCCTGGTCCGGTCGGGCGTATTGACCAGCGTCCACGCCTTTGCGGTCGACCCGACGCGCGGCACATTCATTCTTGCGCTGCTCACGATCAACATCGGCGCTGCGCTCACCATCTTCGCGCTGCGTGCCGGAACGGTGAGCGAGGGCCAGCGCTTTGCCGTGGTCAGCCGTGAGAGCGGGCTGGTTTTCAACAACGTCATGCTGAGTGCCGCGCTGGGCATCGTGCTTCTGGGCACGCTTTACCCACTGGTTGCCGAAGCGCTGGGCGCGCAGGTGTCGGTCGGCCCACCCTACTTCAACCCGGCGACCGCGGTGTTTGTGTTACCGATGCTGGTTGTGATGGGGATCGGTCCGCTGCTGCGCTGGCGGCGTGACAAGCTGGCGCGGGTCAGGCCCATGCTCGTGCTTCCCGCAGCGGTCCTTGCCGGGATCGCGCTGTGGCTGGGACTTGAGGGCGTTCACCCGATGCCGCTTCTGGGCATCGCACTGGGCACGGCTCTCCTGATGCTGGCGCTGGTTCCGCTCAAAGGGCGGCGCCTGCGTACCGTGACACTGCCCCTGTGGGGCATGGTCGTCGCGCATTTCGGGATTGGGGTCGCGCTGCTTGGTATCGCCTGTGACAGCGCTTTTAGTACGGAAAGGCTCGTTGCAGCCCGAGTGGGGGAGACCGTCTCGGTCGGCCCGTGGCTGGTGCGCCTGGGCAAGATCGAGCCGATAACCGGTCCCAACTGGACCGCGCTCGAAGCCACGCTCAGCGCCAGCTACGCTGGCGGATCGACACGGACGCTCAAGCCGCAAGCGCGCAGCTTCTGGACCCCGCCGCAGCAGACCAGCGAAAGCGCAATCCTGACCCGGTGGAATGGCCAGCTCTACACCGTATTGGGTGAAGAGGCCGAAGACGGGCGCTGGCAGCTGCGGCTGTGGTGGAAGCCGTTTGTGACCCTGATCTGGCTGGGCGGGGCCCTTGTCGCGCTGGGCGGGGCGCTCGCCCTGCTGGGCCGGGTGCTTAGCGACCTCCGGCGCTTCGTCGCGATCGACAAGATCGCCTACCGCAAGCAGCGGATGAGCAAGCTGTGATGGCTGAGCCGGCGAAAAGCTCACGCTGGGCGCTATGGTTGCCGCTCGCATTTTTCGCACTTTTTGCGGCATTGGTACTATTTGCCATGGTTCGTCCGGCAGACCGCACGGTCAAGAGCGCCATGGTCGGTCGCCCGCTGCCGCAGTTCAATCTGCCAGCAGCCACGCCGTCGCAGCCGGGTCTCACCCGGATGGACCTGGCCGATGGCAAACCGCATCTGCTGAATATCTTCGCCAGCTGGTGCGTGCCGTGCGCGGCAGAGGCTCCGCAACTGCAGGCGCTTGAGGCGCGCGGGATCGATGTGGTCGGCGTGGCGATCCGCGACAAGCCTGACGATCTTGCGCAGTTCTTTGCCCGGAATGGCAATCCGTTCAGCCGGGTCGGGCGCGACGATGTCAGCGCAATCCAGTTCGCGCTCGGCTCGTCGGGTGTCCCCGAGAGCTTCGTCATCGATGGAAAAGGCGTGATCCGCTATCAGCACGTCGGCGATATTCGGCCCGAACAGGTCGACTTGATCGCGCAGAAAATGGCGGAGGCGGCGCAATGAGGCGCTTTTTGATCCTTGCCGCCATGTTGGCCGCCACTCCGCTGCTGGCTGACAGCAGTATGCCGGCAGCGCCTTATGCCTATGTCCAGCTTGAGGATCCGCGGCAGGAAGCACAGGCCGAGGACCTCATGCAAACGCTCCGCTGTCTTCAGTGCCAGGGCCAGTCGATTGCGGATTCCGATGCGCAAATCGCCGGAGATCTGCGCAACCAGGTCCGCCTGCGCATCAAGGCCGGAGAGGATCCCGAAGTGATCCGTGCCTGGCTGATCGACAAATACGGTGATTATGTCAGCTATGCCCCGCGGGTCACCAGCCTGACCTGGCCGTTGTTCGCTGCACCGCTCGCGCTGATTGCGCTGGCCGTTATCCTGCTGCGGCGGCGGTTCACAAGGAGCACAGTATGAGCGGCTGGATCCTGCCCATTGCCCTTGCCCTTGCGGCACTTGCCGCGCTGCTTTTGCTGGGGAAGGCCCCGCGCAAGAGCTGGGAGGCGCTCGCTGCGACCCTGGTGTTCGGCTTTATCGGTTTCTTCTGGCAGGCGCATCCCGAACTTCCCGGTTCTCCGAAGCAGGCCGAGGCTCCGCAGGGCAAGATCGGCAGCGGTATGGTGACAGTTCGCCAGCAGCTTTCAGGGGGCGGCCCGATCGCCCAGAATCACTGGATCATGACTGCGGATGCACTGACCCGGCAGGGCGACTTCAGCAATGCCGCGGGTTATGTGCTTGGGGCAATCGAGGAAAATCCGCGCGACGCCCAGGCCTGGCTGGCGCTGGCGAATAACCTGGTCGGTCATGCCGATGGCGCACTGACCCCAGCCGCGCTCTATGCCTTCCGTCAGGCTGCCTCGGCAGATCCGCAGGCTGCTGGACCGCCGTTCTTTCTTGGCATGGCGCTGATCCAAAACGGCAAGCCGCAGGAGGGCCGGGCAATGTGGGCGGCGCTGCTCCAGCGTGCGCCCGCCGATGCGCCCTGGCGGCAGGGCCTGGCCGAGCGGTTGGTTTTGCTCGATCAGCTGATCGCACAGGACGCCGCAGCGCCGGGCGGAAAGGCGCCGCAGCGCTGAGTCCAACGCTGGACCGAATTTATGCTTGCTGCTAATTGCGGCCTCTGCGCGGCGGGGAACCGCGCCAATACCTTGAGGGTTGTGTCCGAATGAGCAATCTGGTCGACGAGGGCACGTCCCCCAAGTCCGCAGCAATCGATCTCGACGACGAAGAGATCCACGAAGGCGGGCACGCCCCGCACGGGTCGATTGCCGCCCTGGCAGTGGGCGCGATCGGCGTGGTGTTCGGCGATATCGGCACCAGTCCGCTTTACGCAATGCGCGATACCTTCAGCGGGCATCATCGACTGCCGCTCGATGTTCTGCATATCTACGGCATCGTCAGCCTGATGTTCTGGTCGATGATGATCATCGTGACGATCAAGTACGTCAGCGTGATTATGCGCGCCGATAACAAGGGTGAAGGCGGCAGCCTGGCTCTGCTCGCCCTGATCAACAAGAACGTCTCTGGGAAGAGCTGGTCGACCGGTATCGTCCTGCTCGGAGTCTTTGCCACCGCGCTGTTCTATGGCGACAGCATGATTACTCCGGCGGTTTCTGTGCTGGGCGCGATCGAAGGCGTGGCGGTCTATAATCCCTCGCTCGAGCGGCTGGTGGTGCCGATGGTGGTGGGCATCCTGGTCTTCCTGTTCACAATCCAGAGCCGCGGGACCGCTAAGGTCGCGGCCCTGTTCGGCCCGATCATGCTCATCTATTTCCTGATCATCTCGGTACTCGGCGTGATGAGCGTGGCGCAGCACCCCGACGTCATTTCGGCCTTGAGCCCCCACCATGCCGTGCGGATGTTCATCAACGATCCATTCAAGGGTTTCCTTGCCATGGGTTCGGCGGTGCTCGCGGTGACCGGGGCGGAAGCGCTGTACGCCGATATGGGGCACTTCGGGGCAAAGCCGATCCGTGTATCTTGGCTCGCCATCGTATTGCCGGCGCTTGTCTGCAACTACCTTGGACAGGCCTCGCTGATCATGCGCCAAGGCGAAGCTGCGTTGGTCAGCCCGTTCTATCTGTTGGCTCCCGACTGGTTCCAGTGGCCGCTGCTGATCATCGCGAGCTGCGCTGCAGTGATCGCCAGCCAGGCAGTGATCACCGGCGCGTTTTCTGTCACCCAGCAAGCCATTCAGCTCGGTTTCATCCCGCGCATGTCGATCAAGCATACCAGCCTTGCTGCCGGCCAGATCTACATTCCGGTGATCAACACCGCTCTGATGATCGCGGTTATCCTGCTGGTTCTGGTGTTCCAGCGCTCGTCGAACCTGACCGCCGCCTATGGCATCGCGGTGACTGGCGCAATGACCATCGATAACGTCCTGCTGGCGGTGGTGCTATTCAACATGTGGAAGTGGAAGAAGTGGTTCTCCGTTCCACTGCTAGCGCTGTTCTTCTCGCTCGATGCAGCTTACCTCGCCGCGAACTTCACCAAGATACCCGATGGGGGCTGGGTGCCGCTGGCTATGGGCCTGATCATCTTCACTCTGCTGACCACCTGGTCGCGGGGGCGCATGCTGATGCATCAGTCGATGGCCGAAGGGACGATCCCGATGGAGGTCTTCGCCAAAAGCGCGCACTCCAGCGCCGCCCGCGTCCCCGGCACCGCAGTGTTCATGGCGAGCCAGAAGTCGGGCGTGCCCTCGGCACTGCTTCACAACATCAAGCACAACAAGGTGCTCCACGAACGGGTGGTGATCCTGACCATCGCGATCCAGGACGTGCCCTATGTGGATGAGGAAAAGCGCTTCAAGGTTGCTGACCTGGGTCAGGGTTTCTACCGCCTGGTGATCAAGTTTGGCTTTCTCGAAGAAACCGACGTGCCAGCCGCGCTCAAGCGCGTATCGCTGTGCGGCGCACCGTTCGAAATGATGAAGACCAGCTTCTTCCTGTCGCGCCAGACACTGATCGCCTCGGCCAAGCCGGGAATGTGGATCTGGCGCGAAAAGCTGTTCGCCTGGATGCTGCGGAACGCAGCCAGTGCGATGGAATTCTTCCGCCTGCCGAGCAACCGCGTGGTCGAACTGGGCAGCCAGGTCGAAATCTAGCTGCGCGCGCCCTTGTTGCGTGATGCAAACCAAGGCTTCATCCGATCGATCGCCTCGCGCACCAGTTCGGTTGAAACCGCAAAGCTGATGCGCATGAAGCGGTGGCCGTTCACCGGATCGAAGTCCACGCCCGGCGCTGTTGCCACGCCGGTATCCTCGAGCAGCTGCATGCAGAACTGCATCGAATCGTCGGTATAGTCGGAAATATCGGCATAGACGTAGAAGGCGCCATCGGGCGGGGCGATCTTCGCAAGGCCCAGCTCGGGAAGGGCGGCAAGCAGCAGTTCGCGGTTCGCCGCATAGGTCGCGATGTGACCTTCCAGATCCTCGGCGCAATCCATCGCGACCAGACCGGCATGCTGGGCCAGGCTGGGCGGGGTCAGGAACAGGTTGCTCATCCGCGCCCGCGCCGCGTCGGTGCCGTTTTTAGGCGCCACCAGCCAGCCAAGCCGCCAGCCCGCCATGCTGAAGTACTTAGAGAACGAATTGACCACCCAGGCCTCAGGCATGACTTCGAGGACCGAAGGCGTGTCCATGCCGTAGGAGATGCCGTGGTAGATCTCGTCCGAGATGACCGCGATGCCGCGTTGGCGGCACACAGTGGCAATCGCACCAAGCTCGGCACTCGGGATGATCGTGCCGGTCGGATTGGCCGGGCTGGCGATGATCACCCCATCGGGCGCGGGCTCGATCGCGGCGAGCGCCTTGGCGGTCAACTGGAACCGGTCGTCAGGACCGCAGTCAAGCTCGACCGGGACCATGTGCATCGCCTTGATGTTGTTGCGATAGGCGACGTAGCCCGGGCGGGCCATAGCAATGCGCGCGCCCGGAGCAAACAGGCTGCTCAGCGCCAGAACCAGCGCGGGCGAGGCTCCGCAGGTGAGGATTATCTGCGCTGGTTCGACCGCAACGCCATAGCGATCGGCGTAGAGCTGGCAGATCCGCTTCTTTAGCGGCTGGCTTTCCCAATAACCCATAGCATCGGCATCGAGCACCTCATGCGCCCGGGCGATCGCCGCTGGCGGTGCGCCGGTGCTGGGTTGGCCGAATTCCATGTGGATCACACTGCGCCCCTCCGCCTCGAGGCGGTGCGCGAGTGAGGAAACGAACATGGCTTTGAAAGGGTCGATATCGGCAGACATGCGCGCGGCTTACCACGCGCCAAGCAAAAGAAAAGCGCGGCGCCCTGCTGGACGCCGCGCCTCTCGGTGATTGGTTTGTATGATCAGCCCAGGTTGGCGCTGACCATGCAATAGAGCATCGGGATCGACAACAGCACGTTGGTGCGGCTGGCGTAAAGGGCGCGCGGCGCTGCTGCGGCCTTTGCTTCGGCCGAGGCCTCAACGATACCGAGGATTTTCTTCTGGGCGGGCCAGATGATGAACCAGACGTTGAAGGCCATGATCAGCGCGAGCCACATGCCGAGGCCGATCAGGTTTTCCGCGGCAGTCGCGCCCATGAAGCGCATTGCACGATCACCGTATCCGTTGACGAAAGCGATGCCCAAGCCGGTCAGTACGGTCAGCAGCGCGCCATAGCGGAAGAAGAACAGCACCTTGGGAGCGATATACCCGGTTACGCCGCCTTTAAGTTCGGCCGGGATCGCTGGCATCGTCGGTACCTGGACGAAATTCAGGTAATAGAGCAGCCCGATCCACACGATGCCGAAAAACACGTGCAGCCAGCGCAGCACTGAGTTGGCGTTGATCGGCAGCGCGCCTTCCGATGCGCCCGCGTAATAGTACATCACGGCAATCGCCAGCACGAGGCCGGTGAGCAGCACCAGATGCAGGTTTCCGAAAAACTTGGCCATGGCTTTCCCCTATGTTTTGCCTAACCGAAACGAACCCTTGGGTGGCCTTATTGCGCGATTATCCGCGGCTGTCACCGCTGTAGAGCGACTTATTCACTCGTGCGGCGGATCGGCCAGCACCTCGTCCTCTGCTTCCTGCATCAATCCGTGCTTCAGCAGCATCGGCAGCTGGGTGCAGGTGACCAGGAAGGAAAGCGGCATGAACAGCCACAGCTTGAGCGCGATCCATGTTCCGAAGTTGCCGTGCTCGACGTTGTAGAAGCGCCGCAGAACCTCATTCAGCGCGGCCAGGAAGAAGAAGAAAATGCCCCAGTTGCGCGAAAGTTTGAGCCAGCCGGCGTCGCTCAATCCCTCAAACGCGGCTTCGAGCAGGTACTTGAGAAGTGGCTTCCCGCGGGAGTAGCCGGCCAGCAGCGTCACTCCGAACATCAGGTAGATCGCGGTTGGCTTGATCTGGATCCACACGGGATCGCGGAGCAGGATGGTCAGGCCTCCAAACCCCACGATCAATAGTGTCGAGAGCCAGAGCATCGGCGATATATGCCCCAGCCGCCATCGCGATACGACGAGGGCGACAATCGCGGTTACCATGAATGCTGCGGTGCTTTTGACGACCGCCAGCATCTCTCCGATCGCGTCATTGTGATCGCTTGGGCTGAAGTGGCGATAAGTCAGGAAAAAGACCAGCACGGGGCCATAATCGACCGCAATGTTGAGCCAGCCCGACTTGGCCTTCTGTGCCTGGGTCGCCATCACGCAACCCCGGCAATGACGCGAGCGACCAGGTCAGGGTCGAACGGGCGCAGGTCATCCAGTTTTTCGCCGACCCCGATCGCGTGGATCGGCAGGCCATACTGCTCGGCCGCGGCCACCAGCACGCCGCCGCGCGCGGTGCCGTCAAGCTTGGTCATGATCAGCCCGGTCACCCCGGCGACTTCCTTGAAGGTATCGATCTGCTGCAAGGCATTCTGTCCATTGGTGGCATCGAGCACCAACACGACATCGTGCGGTGCTTCAGGGTTAAGGCGACCGAGCACCCGGCGGATTTTCGCCAGTTCGTCCATCAACTCGCGTTTGTTCTGTAGCCGCCCGGCAGTGTCGACGATCAGCGCGTCGATCCCCTGATCGGTCGCCGCCTTAACCGCATCAAACACCACCGCCGAGGGGTCGCCGCCCTCTGGACCGGTGACAATCGGCACCCCGACCCGTTCGGCCCAGACTGCAAGCTGGCCGATTGCGGCCGCGCGGAAAGTGTCGCCCGCCGCCAGCATGACGCCGTAGTCGAGCTCCTGGAAATAATGCGCCAGTTTGGCGATTGTGGTGGTCTTGCCGCTTCCGTTGACCCCGATCACCAGGATCACTTGCGGGCGGGGGAAGGCGACGACATCGATGGGTTTGGCCACGGGGCGCAGGATCGCGGCGATTTCGGCGGCGACGGCTTCCTTGATAGCGACTTCGTCGGCGCCGCGTTCGAAGCGGGTATCGGCCAGCTTGTCGCGGATCCGGGCAGCTGCGCGGGGACCGAGGTCAGACAGGATGAGCGCGTCTTCAAGTTCGTCCAGCTGATCATCGTCGAGACGCGTCTTGCCGACGATGCCCGACAGGTTTTCGCCCAGACGCTCCGACGTCTTGCGAAAACCGCCAAGGATGCGGTCGGTCCAGCTTGATTCGCTCATGCCAGGAGGCCTTCGGAGATGCGGGTGGGGCAAATGGTCACGATCGATCCGGCAACTGTGGCGGGCGGAAGCTGGACCCGCGCGAAGTTCGGCGCATGGCCGGTTCCGTCGCGTTCCGCAAGTACGCTGAGCGGTTTGCCGATCTGCTCGGCAAGCCAGACAGTCCGCTGCGCCGCAACTGCCGTGCGCAATTCTGCTGCGCGAGCCTTGATCGCGGACGCAGCGAGCTGGGGCATGCGCGCGGCGGGTGTGCCAGGACGCTGAGAATAAGGAAAGATATGGCCGTGAACGATGCCGAGATCGGCAATGATCGAGAGGTTATCGGCATGGTTTCCCTCGCTCTCGGTCGGGAAACCGGCGATGAGGTCTGCCCCGATTGCGATGTCCGGCCGCTTCGCCCTGAGATTACTCACGAGATTGGTCGCGTCGCGGCGAAGGTGCCTCCGCTTCATCCGCTTGAGGATCACGTCGCTGCCATGTTGGAGCGAAAGGTGGACGTGCGGCATAACCCGCGCCTCACCTGCCAGCAGGTCGAACAGCAGCGGATCGATCTCGATCCCGTCCAATGATGACACGCGCAGCCGCTCGAGAAGGGGGAATGTCTTGAGAATGGCGGCTACGAGAACGCCGAGTGCGGGGCGTTCAGGTAGGTCATGGCCCCAGCTGGTCAGATCGACTCCTGTCAGCACCACTTCCCGCGCCCCCAGCGAGAGATGCGCTTCAATCTCGCTTAGCACCTGTGGCACGGTGAGCGAGCGACTGGGGCCGCGCCCTTGCGGGATCACGCAGAACGTACAGGCATGATCGCAGCCGTTCTGGACCGCAATGAACGCGCGGGTGTGCTTGTCGCGCGAAATCTCAGAAGCGACAGCGGGCACGTTCCAGCTGCGCGGGTCGAGCTTCGCCGCGTTGGCGATCAGGCCGTCCACTTCGGGCATTTGACCCAACGCTTCGCGCTCGATCTCGGCCGCACAGCCGGTGACCAGCAGCCGCGCGTCAGGCCGCGCTCGGCGCGCCTTGCGGATCGCCTGACGGGTCTGGCGCACTGCCTCAGTGGTTACGGCGCAGCTGTTGATCACTACCAGGTCCTGGTCCTGAGGCAGCAAGGCGCGCAGGCGTTCGCTTTCCGAAAGGTTCAGCCGGCACCCGAGCGAAACGACTTCAAGGCTCACGCCGGATAGTCCGCCGTTTCGAACTCGCCCCGAAATGCCTCGGCCGCGGGGCCGGTCATGCGGATTGGACCTTGCCCGGACCAGGCGATCTCCAGCTCGCCGCCCGGAAGTGCAATGACCACGGTGTTGTCCACCAGCCCGCGGCGGATCGCTGCAACAGCGGTTGCGCAGGCGCCGGTGCCGCAAGCCCGAGTCTCACCCACGCCGCGTTCCCATACGCGCAAGCGAATTCGGCCCCGGCTTTCGACCGACGCCACATTGACGTTGACCCGTTCCGGAAACAGCGGGTCGTGCTCAATCTCCGGACCCAGGCGATCGAGTTCTACCGTACTGCAATCGGCGACAAAGAAGATGGCGTGCGGATTGCCGACATTGACGGCGGATGGGCTGTCGAGCGTCTCCCATGCGACCGGCATCTGATAGGTATCCATCGCGTAGGCGAGCGGGATCGCATCCCACTCAAGCTGCGGCGCGGGCAATTCCACGCTTGCGCCGCTATCGCCCGGATCCACAGTGAGCAGGCCGCCCAGCGTCGAGATCGTTGATGCTTTGCCAACCAGCAAACCAACCGCGCGCGTGGCATTGCCGCAAGCTTCAACTTCGCCGCCATCGTGATTGAAGATGCGCATCGTGAAGTCTGCGCGATCGCTCGGTTCCAGCACGATCAGCTGGTCGCAGCCTATCCCGGTAAACCGGTCGGCAAGCGCTGCGACCAGGCTGCTTGTCATCGGCGGCAATTGGCGCGCGCGCCCGTCCAGAACGATGAAATCGTTGCCCAGGCCGTGCATCTTTACAAAAGGAACGCGCATGTCGCGGGCGGTCTATGCGCTGGCGCCCCCTGCGTAAAGTCCATGCTGGCGCAGGCGAGGTTCTGGCCTTAGGCGTTGACCACCCGCAACTGCGCCTCAGGAAGGCCGCCCTGCTTGAGCTCGGCGGTCAACTCCTGCTTTCGCATCAGCATTGCATCGCGCAGCGCGACGAGGTCGACACCTGCTTCGCGCGCCTGGGCAAACATGCCTTCGCTGCGAGCTTCCTCTTCCTGCACGTGGTGCTTGATCTCCTCCGACAGCACCTTGACCTTGGCGTCGAAGAGCTCGCCGCTTTCACCGCTCGACATGATGTCATTGATCAGCACCTTTGCCGCGTCGTGCTCAACGTAGGCTTCATTGGTGGTGCTTGCTTCGATCTTGTCCTGCAATGCGGGGTAGAAGATTTCCTCCTCGATCGTCGCATGGATCTTGAGCGCATTGCAGATTTGCTCAGCGATCCCTTGCTTCGAACCGTCGCGGGCGCTTTCGAACTTTTCGAACAGGGCCTCGACTTCGCGGTGATCGGCCTTGAGCAGCCCAATCGCGTCGGTAAATTCGGCTTGTGCCACTGTAATACTCCTTGAAAGGGGGGGCAAAGCCCCCGCAGATACGCTGCGGGGGCTTACTTGGAGGCTATTTGCCCATCGAGCCGTCGCCGTCCGCGCCGGATTCGGAGCCTTCCACGTCCCCTTCATCGTTCATCCCTTCACGGCGACGGGTAGGGTCATTTTCCTGCGCCTGCTGCTGGCCGCCACCGGTACGGCCGGCATCTCCGCCCATGCCGCCGCCTTGCTGCGTCCCTTGCTGGCCACCTTGCTGCTGCTGGCCCTGACCGCCTTGCTGGTTACTGCCGTCAGGGTTGTTCATATTGTTCTGATCAGCCATTTCAGTCGCTCCTCAAACTGCATCAAGCCCATGCGAGATGCGCAGTTCAGGAATAGCCAGGCGCCCGGGTTCGATCCCGCCTCACCGACATCAAAACGGTCAAAGGCGACGAGCCGCACCGCTGGTGCGGCGAAGAGATTATTCAATTAAAATAATCGTTTAGTGGGCGACTTAGCGCACTGCGCCGCGACCGACTCTGGTGGCCTGCGAAGTTTCCCCCGGCGCTTCAAGCAGCAAATCGAGCTGCGCCAGGGCGGCTTCCGTGCGGTCGGCGGGCTCGGGGAAGCCATAGAGGTAGCCCTGGCCCTTGAACTTGCCGAAACGCTTGAGTTCGGTCAGCACGGCTTCGCTTTCGATCCCCTCGGCCGTGATCGGCAGGCCAAGGCCTTCCCCCAGCGCGATGATCGACTGGATGATCGTCGCGCTGTCCTTGTCGTCGATCAGCGACATCACGAAACTGCGATCGATCTTGATCCGGTCGAACGGCAAGCTGCGCAGTTGCGACAGTGAACTGTAGCCGGTGCCGAAGTCGTCGAGGCTGACCGTGATCCCCTGGTTCTTGAGGCTGGAAATGAGCGATCGCACCAGCCCGACGTTTTCGTGCAGGCAGCTTTCGGTCACCTCGATCTCCAGCCGGCTCGGCGGGAAATTGGCCTCCACCAGGATCTTCAGCAGCTTCTGCGAAAACCAGGGATCGCGCAGCTGGACCGGTGATATGTTCACCGAAAGCGTGAGCTTCGGATCCCAGTTCTTCGCATCATGCAGCGCCTGGCGGATCAGGCTTTCCGAAAGTTCGCCGATCAGTCCGATTTCCTCGGCAACCGGGATGAAGATGTCGGGATTGACCATGCCAAGACGCGGCGAATTCCACCGGGCCAGCATTTCAAAACCCACGATATCGCCGCTCTCGAGGTCAACCTGCTTCTCGTAGAACGGCACGAATTCGCCAAGCGGGATGCCGCGGCGCAGCCCAGCGGCAATTTCAGAACGGAAGCGCTGCTCGCTTTCCATATTCGGTTCGAACCACGACAGGCGGTTCCGGCCATTGCGCTTGGCGTGGTACATCGCGATGTCCGCCATGTGCAGCTGCGCCTGCACATCGATTGGCTCGCCAATCACAGTGTGGCTTAGTCCCGCTGAAATGGTCGTTTCTAGTTCGATGTCACCGAACGGAACCGGTTTGGCCACGACAGCGACAAGGCTTTCCGCCAGCCGCTCAATCTCGTCACGGCGATTCGACTGGAACGGCGCGACAACCGCGAATTCATCCCCGCCAAGCCGCGCGAGCAAGGCCTTTGGAGGAAGAATTCGCCGAATGCGGTTCGCCGCTTCGCTCAGCATGCAATCCCCGGCCGAATGACCGTTGACGTCATTGACCTGTTTGAACCGGTCAAGATCGAGCATGATGAAAGCGGCCTGTTCGGCGCGGCCGTGGGCGATATTGACCAAGCTGTAGGCTGCGGCTCCGATGCTGCGGCGGTTGAGGCAGCCGGTCAACGCATCATGCTCGGCCAGTTCGCGGGCAAGAGCCTCGGCCTTGCGCCGCTCGGCAACCTCGCTGGCAAGATCGCGGTAGCGGCGCCAGCCGAAAATCACGAGTGCGATATTGAGCAGCAGGGCATTGGTCAGCAGCAAATCCGGGCCTGTGCCTTCGCCCGCCAGCTGCCGAACGATCCGTGGCAGGACGGTTCCGCCATTCCCGACGAACAGGATGATTGCCGATGTAGCGATGCCCAGGGTGATGATGTCGCGACCTGTGCGGGCAAGGCGCGCAGAACCCGCGCTTTGCGCCGCTCCAGTCACTTCGCCCTGCGCCATGCGCGCATGCCCCCTGCCTGCGTAGAAACAACGGTTTCGCAGGGATGGCTGAAAATAGCGTTAAAACCGCCTCTATCGAGCGGGCGCCGGTTGTCGCGCTATTTCTTGAGCCCGATTTCTCGCAAGCGTTGTTGCAGGAACTCGTCCGCCAGGATCGGGTCAGGATACCGGTCTGGATTTTCTGCCGTAATGCACTGCGGCAGCGTCTTGATCGGAAAATCACTGCGCAGGTGGAGGAAAAAGGGCATCGAATACCGGCTGAATTGCGCGCGCGATGCATCGGGGTTGCGAACCCGGTGTATCGTCGATGGCAGGACATGGTTGGTCAGCCGTTCAAGCATATCGCCGACATTGATCACCATCGCGCCTTCGGGCGGGGCGGCAGAGATCCAGTTGCCTTCCTTGGTCAGCAGTTCAAGCCCCGCTTCCTCGGCCCCGAGCAGCAGCGTGATCAGGTTGATGTCGCCGTGCGCGCCGGCGCGGATGGCCTCGCCCTCGTGGCCCACCAGCGGCGGATAATGCAGCATGCGCAGCACCGAATTGCCATCCTCAATGGCAGGATCGAACCAGTGCTCGTCAAGCCCCAGGTACTCCGCGATACGGCTGAGGATCGTTGCCCCGGCGCGGTCGAACTGGGCGTAGAGGTCTTCGAATACCTCGCGGAAATGTTCGGGCCTGCTCGGCCAAACATTTGGCGGCATCGATGCATCGGCAAGCGGCGATCCATCAGGGAGATCGCGGCCTACATGCCAGAATTCCTTGAGGTCGCTGACCTTCGCACCCTTCGCAATCTCGGTTCCGAAAGGGGTATAGCCGCGCGCGCCGGCCATTGCCGGATCGAAATAGCTGCGCTTCTCAGCTTCGGGCAGGGCAAAGAATTCTTCGGTCAGGGCCCAGGCGCGAGCGATCAGGGCAGCATCGATGCCGTGATCGCGAACCAGCGCGAAGCCGAAATTCTTGAAGCTGTCGCCGATATCCTGCGCAAAGCGCGCCTTGTCATCAGCCAGCGAAAGAACGGGGAGTTTGTCGAGTACCATTGGTGGACGGGTCCGTGATTGGATTGCTATGGGCGGGGCCATAGACCCTTTTGCGCTCGGAAACATGACCAAAATCAAATCCTACTGGCTGCTGAAAAGCGAACCTGACGTCTATGGCTGGGATGACTTGGCCGCGAAGGGTGAGGGCACCTGGGACGGGGTGCGCAACTACACCGCACGCCTGCACCTGCGCGCAATGCAGGTGGGTGACGAGGCCTTCTTCTATCACTCCAACATCGGGGTGGAGATCGTAGGCGTGGTGAAAATCAGCAAGGCAGGATTCCAGGATCCGACCGACGAAACCGGGCGGTGGACCTCGGTCAAGGTCAAGCCAGTGAAGAAGCTGAAGCGCCCCGTCACGCTCAAAGAGATCAAGGCCGACCCGGCGCTTGCCGACATGGACCTCTTGACCAAATTCCGGCTCTCGGTCTCCCCGGTCAAACCGGAAGAGTGGGATCATATCCTTGAGCTGGCAAAGCGCCCTGCCACTTAACTCTTGCGTGCGCGCAGCCCTGAAACGGTTGCACCCCCAGCGCTCAGCTGCTCGACATCGATGATAAGGTGTAGCAGCCGCAGTCCCTTGCGGCTTTGCGCTTCATTGAGCGCCGCATTGAACTGCTCTGTGGTCTCCACGCGTTGCGCCCAGCCGCCGTATGCCACCGCCAGCGCGGCGAAATCGGGATTGTGCAAAGTCGTGCCCGAGACCCGCTCCGGGAACTCACGCTCCTGGTGCATACGGATCGTGCCGTAGGCACCATTGTCGACCAGCACGACCAAGAGGTCGCAGCCATATTGTACTGCGGTTGCCAGTTCCTGGCCGTTCATCAGGAAATCGCCATCGCCGGCGAGCGCAACCACGGTTCGGTCAGGATGGCGCAATGCGGCGGCGACTGCTGCGGGCACACCATAGCCCATCGCGCCGGCGGTCGGAGCGAGCTGGGTAGGGAAGCCGTCATAATGCCAGTAGCGGTGCCACCAGCCCGAGAAATTGCCCGCGCCGTTGCAGATGATGCTGTCACCGGGCAGAGCAGAACGCATTGCGGTTACGCAGGCGGCCATGTCGAGCGGGTAGGGGGCCGGTTTCGCGGTGGTCCAGTCAAGCCACTCCAAGTGCGCTTCCTGTCCCGCATCGAACGAGATCAAGTCATCGTCCCACAGGTTGGCGGCTTCTGCGAATTCACTCATGTCCGAACAGATCGCCAGATCGGCGCGGTAGACCCTGCCAAGCTCGTTCGGGTCAGGATGGATGTGCACCAGCTTCTGTCCCGGGTGTTCGGGTGTGATCAGGGTGTAGCTATCGGTGGTCGCCTCGCCCAAGCGCGCGCCGACCGCGATGACAAGATCAGCGGCCTTGATCCGCTCGACCAACCTGGGGTTCGGGCCGTAGCCAAGGTTGCCCGCCCAGACCGGACTGGCATTGGAGATCGCATCCTGACGGCGGAACGCGCCTGCAACGGGGAGCCCGATCCGCTCGGCAAAACTGGTGAAATGCTCGCGGGCCTTGGCATGCCAGCCGGCGCCGCCAACGATCGCGATCGGTGCCGCCGCGGCCTCGATCATTTCGATCAGGACGGCCATCGCATCCGGGCAAACGGCCTGTGCAGCGCGGGTCACTGGCGGCCGCGGCTCAGCACCGCTGACCTCTTCAAGCAGCATGTCTTCAGGGAGCGCGATCACCACCGGCCCTGGGCGCCCGGCCTGCGCTACGTTCCATGCCCGTGCGACATATTCTGGAATTCGCGCCGGATCGTCGATCCGCAACACCAGCTTGGCGAGCGGGCCGAACATCTGCCCGAAATCGACCTCCTGGAAGCCTTCCCGGTCCTTCA
>JBJTMA010000169.1:0-13182 GCA_046063295.1 Novosphingobium sp. | reverse complement strand
CACGCGCAGACCACCGACAAGCTGCTGATCGCCTGCGACAACGGGCGCTTCTATACCCTTGGCTGCGACAAGCTGCCGGGTGCGCGCGGGTTCGGTGAGCCTGTGCGCACGATGGTCGACATCGATGCCGATGCGGCGATTGTTTCAGTCGTGGTCTATCGCCCCAAGGCGCAGCTGCTGCTCGCCAGCAATCAGGGCCGCGGCTTTGTTGCCGAGGCCGATGAACTTCTCGCCGAAACCCGTAAGGGCCGCGGCGTGATGACCACCAAGCCGGGGGTCAAGCTGGCGGTAGTGCGCGAGGTTCCGGCTGAGCACGATCATGTTGCCGTGGTGGGCGAAAACCGCAAGCTGGTGATCTTCAGCCTGTCCGAGATGCCGGTGATGGCCAAGGGGCAGGGCGTTACCCTGCAGCGCTATCGCGACGGCGGGTTGGCGGATGCTACGACGCTGAAACTGGAAGACGGTCTCAGCTGGACCATGAAGGGGGAAAGCGGACGCGTGCGCACCGAGAAGGAAGCGATCATGTGGAAGGTCGCGCGCGGCGCCGCGGGCAGACTGCCGCCGACCGGCTTCCCGCGCGATAACAAGTTTTCGTAAGCTCAGCGTTTCGGGACGAGGTGTAGTTCGCCGTTTTCGACGCGCCATCCGGCCAGGCTTGAAAGCAGGTTCATCCCGATCACGGCCTGCGGTGCAGCCGTGTCGGGGGTGACTGCGATTTCGGCGTCCTTGACTGCTATGCTGCCCAGCCGCAGTTCGCCCGCCACCATGAAGCGAGCCAGGATTACCCCATTCGCGGTTGAAAGTTCGGCGGGTAACCTGCTGTCGCTCGGCCTGAGATCAAGCTTGCGTGCATTTGCCTGCTCGATCGACGTGAACGATGCGCCGGTATCGATCATGGCTGAAACTTCGTGCCCGTTTATCCACACCACGGCATGATAATGCCCGTCCGCGCCTAGAGGGATAACGGTTTCTGCCCCGCTGACGCGCGCTTCGGTCATCGGCACGAGATCGAGACGGGCATCGGAATCGTCGGTCTGGCGGGCGACGTCGATCATGATCAGCGCACCCGCGCCGAGCATCGCCAGATAGCCTGTTGATCGCAAACGCGCACCCAGCACAGCGCGCGTATGCTCCACCATCCAGCCCGCGGCGGCGAGCATGATGCCCGCGACGGCCAACAGCACCAGCGGCTGGCCAAGCAGGTATTCGCCAAGCGACATCTGCTTCACTTCTCAAGTTCCAGATCGAGCAATTCCTGGGTTGCCGCAGGATCGGGGAAGTCGGCCGCGATCCACCGTTCCTCGACTGCCCGCAATACTCTCGCCACCTCCGGCCCGGCCTTGACCCCGCGCGCGACGATCTCGCCGCCCTTGAGCGGGAAGGTGGGAATATCCCAGCCTTCGAGCGGGGCGACGCTCTGCCCGGTGAGAAGCAGGCGGTCGAGTGAGCCCTCTCGGCCGAGGCGGTAAGCGAGGATACGCGCGTCGTCAGGGCCGGGTCCGCGCCCAGCCGCCAGGGCGAGCCGCTTCTTTTGCGCGCCCGACAAGCGGAATCGGCTGGCTACCTGTTCAGCGAGCGCCGCATCGGGCGTCAGCAGGGCGGCGAGGCGGCGGATCGGGTCGGGAGCGATCGTTTGGTTCAGCTCTTCGGCAACCAGCTTGGCGAGGGAAGCGACACTGGCTTCGGGCAGCACGACCTGCAGCACGCCCAGCTCCTCCATCCGCGCCACGGTCGGCGCGGGATCGGGCAGGCCGAGGAGATTGAGCATTTCCATTCCGACCCGCTCGCGCGACAGGCCCTTCAAAGTTGCGGCCAGTTCCTGGCAGGCATTTTCTGCTTCCGCATCAGCAGGCTGTGACCCGAACCTCGCCTGAAAACGGAAATAGCGCAGGATCCGCAGGTGATCTTCGCGGATGCGTTCGCGCGCTTCACCGATGAAGCGCACCCGGCGCGATGTGATGTCATCGAGCCCGCCGAAGTAGTCGAACAGTTCGCCGCTTGCTGGATCGGCATAGAGCGCGTTGATCGTGAAATCTCGCCGCGCGGCATCGTCCTGCCAATCCGTGGCAAAGGCGACGGTGGCGCGGCGGCCGTCGGTGCTGACGTCATGGCGCAGCGTGGTGATTTCTACCGGACCGCCAGCGAGGACCGCGGTAACGGTGCCGTGCTCTATCCCGGTCGGGACCACCTGGACCGAATGGGCCTTCAATCGCCGCATGACTTCGTGCGGCTCAAGCGGGGTGGCGATATCAATGTCCTTGACCGCCAGCCCGAGCAGCGTGTCGCGCACCGCCCCGCCGACAAATCGCGCCAGCCCCGGCCCCAGCGCTGCGAGCAACGCGGCAACGTCAGCGCGCTGCGTCCATTCGGCATCCGGCAGACGATTCACCACGCGATCCGCCGCGCCAGGTTGGCGATGATCGCCGCGGTGACCCCCCAGATCCGGTGCTCCTGCCACATGATCTCGATGTAGCGCCTTTCCTGATCCTGCCAATACGCGCTCTGCTCGACATGGTTGGCGGCGTCGAACACGAAGTCGACCGGGGCCTCGAACCAGGCGGCGACTTCGGTCGGGTTCGGTTGCAAGTCGAGGTCGGGCGGAACCACCGCCAGTACCGGAGTGACCGCATATCCCGTGCCGGTCTTGTACAGATCGCTCGTGCCGATCACGGTGACATCCTCAGCGCGGATGCCCAGTTCCTCGTTCGCCTCGCGCAGGGCAGCCTCCACCGCATCCTCGCCGGGGTCTATCTTGCCGCCGGGGAAGGCGACCTGGCCCGGATGCGAACGCATGTTGCCGGGGCGGTGGATCAGGAGGAACCCGGGCCGCTCGCGCTCGGTGATGGCGGCGAGAACGGCCGCGGGGCGCAGCTCGCTGCCCGCATACCGCTCGTCGCTGTGAAGATTGGGAATATCGGCGGCGTGGCCCTCGGCGTGAAGCTGCCGGAGCCGGCGAACGAGGTCGCTCATTGCGCCACCAGCGCAAAGCGCGCGCCCTGGCTTAGAACCGTCAGATCCTCGCCGGCCAGCTCGACCAGTTGCAGCCATGTGCTCCGATTGAGCCGCGCTTCGGTCCCGGCGCGCACGGCCAGATATATCGCGGGAAGGTCGGTACTCCCCCGCGCTGTCAGCGGGTGGTCGGGTCCGGCCACGACGACATCATCGGTGTTGAGGCGGAAAACCAGCGCTTCGCCCTGCCGCACCACATCGACGGCAATGAATGCCGCGTCCTCGACTTCGATCGATTGCTTTTCGAAGGGCGTGACCAGCCAGTGCTGTCCGTCGGCGTCGCGGCGAAGCAGGCTGGCGAAGGCGCGGACCATGGCAGGGCGCTTGATTTCCCCTCCGTCGTGAAACCATCGTCCGTCCGCCGCGATCCGCATCAGGCTGTCGCTGCTCGCCTGCGGATCCCACTGCTCGACCGGCGGCAGCTTGCGCGCCTCGACCAGGTCGGCGATCTCGGGCAGGCTCAGCGAGGCTAGTTCGGGCAGCGGTTCGTAAGGCACCGCAGCGCGATGCCAGATCGGCTCAGCCGCGCCAAGGCCCCAGCATGCCTTCGCGGGGGAGCAGGCCCACCGCATTGCCGCGAGCCAGAAGCCGGCGCGGCTCCCACGGCCCGGGCAAGGTCCAGCCCCCGGTGTGATCGGCAGTGAAGCCCCAGAAGCGGCCGTAGTACTCGGGATCGCCGATCATCACCTGCGGCAGCGGCGCGCGCGGATCGATCGCGGCGAGCGCGGCGCTCATCAGCATCTGACCGTAGCCCGCGCCTTGCGCCTCGGGCAGTACGGCTACGGGGCCGACCATCACCAGCGGATAGGCGCGGCCATCGGGCGCGTTCAATGCCACGGGCCAGCACTGGATCGTGCCGACCTGATGTTCCTCGCCATCGATCGCGGCGAAGCTCAGGCCGGGAAGCCAGTCGATCCCGTCGCGCAGCTTGTATGCGGTACGCTGCTTTCGCTCGGGCTCGAACGCACGATCGAGCAGCGCTTCGACAAGCGCGGGATCGACATTGTCGAGCGGGATCAGCGTGGCGACTTCGGACATAGGCGCGCGCCGATAGGGCGCGGGGGCGGCAATGTCGATGCTATTTGCGCGTCAGCCGCAGCAGTCGCCCGCCCTTGCCATCCTCTAGCAACAGCAGCGAACCATCCGCTGCTTCACGAATCTCGCGAATGCGGTGGCCGAGCGGATAGCGCGCTTCCTCAGTGCCCCTGCTGCCGTCGATCCGTACCCTGACGACGCCGGGGTAGACCATGCCGGCGATCAGCACCTGGCCCTTCCACTCAGGCCACATCTTGCCCGAATAGAAGATGAAATCCCCCGGTGCGATCACCGGGTTCCAACTGATCGCGGGCCGGGCGAGGTCGGGGCGGGTGGCGTTGCGCGGGATCGGGGTGCCGTCGTAGTTGTCTCCATCGGACACCAGCGGCCAGCCGTAATTCTTGCCCGGCTCGATCTTGTTGAGCTCGTCGCCGCCTGCTGGGCCGTGTTCGAGATCCCACAGTTGTCCGCTCGCGTCGAACTGCAGCCCGAGCAAGTTGCGGTGGCCGTAAGACCAGATCTGCGCCGAAACCCCGCCTTTGCCCGCAAACGGATTACCCGCCGCCGGGGTGCCGTCGAGGTTCAATCGCAGCACCTTGCCAAGATTGTTGGTCAGGTCCTGTGCCGGGGTGAACTTCTGCCGCTCGCCCGAGGACAGAAACAGGTATTTTCCGTCAGGCGAGAATGCGATGCGGTGCGAGAAGTGCCCGCGTCCGGTGACTTTTGGCTCCTGGCGCCAGATTGGCGGGCCGCACAGGACGCCATTGGCAATTCCGCGGCTCAGGACACACTTCGCAACCACCGCGCCGCGGGTCCCGCCGGTGCCAGCTTCCACCCAGCTTAAATACAGCGCCCGGCTGCTCTTGAAGTCTGGTGCCAAGGCAATGTCGCCGAGGCCGCCCTGACCGCCGTAGTCGACCTTCGCCGGGGTCCCGAAGTCCGTCACCCCGGACTTGCTCCAGTACCGGATGCGGCCAGCACGCTCCGTAACAAGGATTGCGTTGTCGTCGGGCACCAGAGCCATCGCCCATGGCTCGTCGAACGTCCCCAGAACCTCGATCTTGAACGCATCTTTCACCTCGGCAGCAGCCGAATGCGGACTATCCCCCACGGCAGCGCTGCCACAGCTTGCAGCGAGCAGGGCGAGCGGCGATAGAGCGGCGAGGATTTTCAGCGACATGCCCGACACCATCGCGCAACCTTTCATGCTTGCCAAGCCCGGCTCGGACCGGCTGGTGATCGGCGTCGATGAAGCCGGGCGGGGCCCCTTGGCTGGGCCGGTGGTCGCCGCGGCAGTCGTGCTGTGCAAGCCGCGCCCGGCAGGTCTCGACGATTCCAAGAAGCTCAAGGCCTCACGCCGCGCCGAACTGGAAGCGGCTATCAAGCGCCGTTGCAAATGGGCGGTGGGCGTGGTCGAGGTCGAGGATATCGACAAACTCAACATCTTTGGCGCGACCATGCTGGCGATGACCTTGGCGGTTGCGGCGCTGTGCGAGCAGCTGGACGGTGATCCGCACGAAGTGCTGGTCGACGGCAACCTCACCCCCCATGGTCGCCGCCCTGAATGGCGCTGGCCGGCGCGGCCGATCGTCGGCGGCGATGCGATCGAGCCGTGCATTTCCGCCGCCTCGATAATCGCCAAGGAACATCGCGACCGTCTGATGCGGAGCTACGCCGCGGCGCATCCGCATTACGGGTGGGAGCGCAATGCCGGATATGGCACGCCGGAGCATCTTCGTGCGCTACAAGAACATGGCGTCACGCCGCTGCACCGCAAGAGCTTCGCGCCGGTTGCGCAGCTGTCTTTTCTGCCCTGAGCCGCGAGGCGACACCGGGTCTTACCGGCACAAACATCGGCGTAGAGGAGGTCCAGTCCCGGCATCGCACCTGGACGGTTGACCATCTATCTCTACATATGTAGATATAGAGCGATGGTAACTGCTCCACGATTTTCACCGCAAACGCGAGCCCTCTTTTCCGCGCTACTGGATAGCGGAGGCGAGTGGCGGCACGGCTACGATCTGATGGGTGAGACGGGGCTCAAATCGGGCACGCTCTATCCGCTCTTGATGCGACTGGCTGACCAGGGAATCCTGGAGGCTGAATGGCGGGCGCCGCAACCTCCGGCGAGACTGCCGCGCCACGTATATCGACTAACCGGAGAAGGCCGGGCGATTGCTCACGCCATGCTCGCTGCAACCAGCGCGACCAAGCGCCGTGAGGCAAGCGCATGAGCCTTTCGCAAAGTCGTGTGGCCGAGCTCCTCATCCAGGCCAGTTCGGGGCTGCTGCCCGAGAACCGGAAAGCCTGGGCGGCAGCCATGCAAGCAGAAGCCGAAGCGATCAGTGACCCGGCCGATGCAATCGGCTTCGCCTGGGGCTGCGCAGTAGCCGCAATCAAGGAAAGGATGTTCACCATGAAATTCGCACAGACCGCGACCAAGGTCGTTCTTTTTGCCTGGCTCGGGTTTATGGCCGCCGGAACGCTATATGCATCGACAAAGTTCTGGGGGATTCATGAGCCCATGGGCGTTGTCTACGCAGTGATCACGACCACCCTTTGGGCGAACATTTTCTGGGGCCTGTATCGCGGCCCTGCTGCCCTGGTTCAGGCAAGCAGTTCGATGTTCTTCACCAGCATCGTCACCTTCACGCTCTTCCGGAATGAGATCGTGGGTGGGAGCGAGTGGACCAATCTGGATTTCTATCGTCAGATGGTGAACGACTTTGTGATTGTATCGACCATCTTCCTTGGAGTCAGCCTCTTCCTCGCACGGCGTCAGCGGGTGGCCAGCGAAGCTTGAAGCCAGTGTTCGTAAGACCGGTGGGGCTCTGATTGCAGGCACGGGCAAGGCGAGAGACGCATGACCAAGGCCAAGACGCTGCCTTTGCTAGTCAGGCGCGCCCGTGCCGCCGATGTTGCGGAAATTGCGGAGATCCTCGGTGCAAAGCGCAAGTCTTATGAAGCCTGGCAGCCGGTGTTCTGGAAGCGTGCGAAGCATCAGCACCTCCTGACCCTGATCTACATCCACTTGCAAGTTTACTTCCCGCGCGGCGCCTTCCTCGTCTGTGAACGGCAGGGCGAAGTTGCGGGCTTCCTGCTGGCCTCCACAATCAAAGCGCCCCCGGTCTTCGATCCCGGCGGCCGCTCGATCCTCGTGGATGATTTTTGCGTGCGCGACCCCGATGATTGGCCGACCATTGGGACAGCTTTGTTTGACGAGTTGCAGGCAATTGCGTCGGCAAAATCCTGGCGTCAGGTGATCGCCGTCTGCGCCGAACAGGACAGGCCCAAAGCAGTGTTTTTGAAGGGTGTCGGTCTATCGACGGCGTCGATTTGGTGTGTAGGAACCTTTGGCCAACGCGCGAGGTAAGTGCATTCGCAGCTCCACCCGCCTGGGGAATGTTCCTTCACTGGGGCGGGGAGGATTTTTGCGGTCAGAGTCCTGTTCGCCACACCACTAGATATCGAGTCCGCACTTGCCTGTGGGACTCAAGATACAGTGGGGGACTCGTTTCGTTCCGCTTTTCTTGACCATTTCTTTACCATGAATCGCTAGGATTCCAGCCAGTTTCCGCTTGACGTGGGACTCTCAAGGACTCACCCTGTGGATAACTTTGAGGGGATTTTCGGCGGTCATGGGTCAGTTGCTGGTAGGCGAAAAGGCGCGTTTGCGCGCCGCGAAAGAGGTCGCGCGGCCGGATCTTCCGGCCAAATTGCCCTTGTCCCAGATCCTCGATGGCGACTGCATCGAAGCGATGCGTTCCCTGCCCTCGGCGTCGGTCGATCTCGTCTTCGCCGATCCGCCGTACAACCTCCAGCTTGGCGGCGACCTGGCCCGGCCCGACGGCAGCCACGTCGATGCGGTGACCGATCACTGGGACCAGTTCGACAGCTTTGCGGTCTATGACCAGTTTACCCGTGACTGGCTGACGGAGGCGCGCCGCGTGCTCAAGCCGACCGGATCGCTGTGGGTGATCGGCAGCTATCACAACATCTTCCGCGTCGGCGCGATCCTGCAGGACCTGGGATTCTGGATCCTCAACGACGTGGTCTGGCGCAAGGCCAACCCGATGCCCAATTTCAAGGGCACCCGCTTCACCAATGCTCACGAGACACTGATCTGGGCGAGCATGGGCGAGAAGGCCAAGTACACCTTCAACTACCGCGCGATGAAGACCCTGAATGACGAACTGCAGATGCGGTCCGACTGGGTCCTGCCGATTTGCGGCGGTCCTGAACGGCTAAAGGACGGCGGGACCAAGGTCCATCCTACCCAGAAGCCCGAGGCGCTGCTTTACCGCGTGCTGCTCGCCACCTCGAACAAGGGCGACGTGGTGCTCGATCCTTTCTTCGGCACCGGCACTACCGGTGCGGTGGCCAAGCGGCTGGGGCGCGAATGGATCGGCTGCGAACGCGAAGGCGTCTATCGCAAGGCGGCGCGCCAGCGGATCGATTCCGCGCTGCCGCTCGATGAGAGCGCGCTGACCACGATGCAGAGCGCGCGTTCCGCGCCAAAGGTGGCGTTTGGGACGCTGGTCGAGACCGGCTGGATTTCGCCGGGCACTGTGCTGAGCGACAAGAAACGCCGCCTCACCGCGTCGGTCCGGGCCGACGGTTCGTTGGTGGCGGGAGCTGAAACCGGTTCGATCCACGGCCTTGGAGCAAAACTGCAGGGCGCGCCGAGCTGCAACGGATGGTCGTTCTGGCACATCGAGCACGAGGGCGAATTGAAGCCGCTCGATGCTGTGCGGCAGCTGTACCTGCTGGCGACCGAGGATTAGGGCCGCAAACCGGACCGGCTGTCCTACATGGCGACGACGCGCTAAGCTTCTTGCCATGACCGCAAAAACCGAAATTTGCCGTTGTTATTGGCGCAACTTCGACAGCCTCGTTTTTTCTTCCTTGGACAGTGGTCCAAGTGGTCCAAGCCAATCCGCTGAGGGGCGAAAATGACCCAATCCTTCTATCTTCGCCCGATCGCCTTGGCCGATTCGCCTCAGAGCGAGGAGGGCGATGCGCTGCGCCTTGCTGGCGGACTGGTTTACGCCAGTCGGTTTGCGTTGATCGAACGGCAGGATGGCAAAGTCATCTCGCGAACCCGCTATTCGCTACCCGAACTGCGCGCGGCGATGGGCAACCTGCCGGACGCTGCACAGCAACAGTTCGAAGCGCTTCAGCGCGTCCATCCTCCGCTGCAGTTGGGAAGCCGCACGATCAGGCTCGACCAGCCGCAAGTCATGGGCATCCTCAACGTCACCCCCGACAGCTTTTCCGACGGTGGCCAGTTCATGGACGATCCGGAAGTTGCGGGCGCCCACGCTTCGGCCATGCTCGAAGCGGGCGCGGCTATCATCGACGTGGGCGGTGAAAGCACACGGCCAGGTGCAGCTGCGGTGTGGGAAGGCGATGAGCTCAAACGCGTGATCCCGGCGATCGAGCGGCTTGCCGGCGCCGGTGCGGCGATCAGCGTCGATACGCGCCGTCCCGCTGTTATGGAAGCCGCGCTGGGCGCAGGGGCGCACCTGATCAACGACGTCTCCGCGCTACGCCACGACCCGCGAAGCCTTGAATTTGCCGCGCGCTCAGGCGCGCCAGTGGTGCTGATGCATGCTCCGGGCGAAGGCGAAAATCTTCATGCGGATGGGCAGTACAATGACGTCGTGCTCGACGTGTTCGATTGGCTCGCCGCGCGGCGCGATGCGGCGATCGCTGCCGGTATCGCGCGCGAGAAGATTCTGCTCGATCCCGGCCTCGGCTTCGGCAAGTCGATTGCCGACAACCTCGCGCTGATGAATGCCCTGCCGCTGTTCCACGCGCTCGGCCAGCCGCTGGTGGTGGGCGCGAGCCGCAAGCGGATCATCGGCGCGCTCAGCAATGAGGCTCCCGCGCACAAGCGGCTGGGGGGAAGTATTACCCTGGCAACCAAGGCAATGGATGCCGGGGTGCAAGTGCTCCGCGTCCACGATGTACCGGAAACCGTGCAAGCAGTTCACGTCTGGCGCGGCCTCAAGGACACCGCGCTGACCGATTTCAGCCAGCTCGCTTCTTAGGCCTTATCCACCGTACTTGCGGTAGAGTTGGTCTATCTCATTGTTGTCGTACCATCGCTGAAAGATTACCGACCTGGGCCCGCCCGAGGTCCCGAGAAGGCGCAGAACCGTATCGCGTTGCCGCTCGGTCATATGACCTTTCGACTGTTGGCACTTCAGAACGAATGTGGTCCCGCGCTCCAACTCGCCGCCGATGGTCTCACCATCGAGCCGCAAGTTCCAGGTGTGTCGGCCATCTTCGTAATTTGTGTAAGCACCGAAGCGGGCACCCGCGCTCACGCTCTCCCGAAAAGTCGTGCCGCTTGAATAGCCTTTGCCCGCCGGTTTCACCGACACATCAGGAAACGGTTCCCTGACCGGAAACTCCTTCCCAGTCGTCTCGAGGATGATCGCCTGACCTTTGGCCGACTGGGCCCACGAATTTCTTTCGCTTGAGTAAGCGTCTTTGGCATCTTGTTCGCGCCAGAAAGTGGCATCGTTTGCACTGCGATCGGCGGCAGACTTCGCCGCGTGCTGTGCCTTGTCTTGGGCGCGTTTCGCGCGCTCGGCGGGGGTCAGGTTCCGCCGCGTCACGATCTCCGCCCCGATCATCGCAGCGAAAATTCCCCCGACTGCGGCAATTTGCCATCCGGTCAGCGGCTTGCTTTGCTTGGTCACGCGCTCTCGCCGATCCCCAACTCGCTGAGCTTGCGATAGAGTGTCGACCGGCCGATCCCCAGCCGCCGCGCGACTTCGGTCATGCGGCCGCGGTAGTGGCCGATGGCGAGGCGGATCACGTCGGCCTCGATCTCTTCCAATGGGCGCAGGTTGCCGTCGGGGGCGTAGAGCATCACCCCGACGCCCTCCTGGTGCGAGGCGTGCGGATTGCCGCCTTCGCCAAGCATGTCGGAAAGCTGGGGGAAATCCTCGGCGGTGAGGGCATCGCCGTCGCAGAACACCGCGGCGCGAAACAGAACCGCCTGGAGCTGGCGGACGTTGCCCGGCCAATCGTAGGCCGAAAGCAGCGCCAGCGCGGCATCGGTGATGCCCAGCGCCCGGAGACCCGGTTGCTCGCCGATCCTGGCGAGGAAGTGGCGTGCGAGTGCGGGAATGTCGCCCACCCTTGAGCGCAGCGGCGGAAGCTGGACGGTGGTACCCGACAGCGCGCTGTGCAGCTCTGGCAGGAAGTGTCCGGCCGCAGACTGCTCGCGCAGCGGCACGTTGCTCGCGGCGATCAGGCGGACATCGACGCGATAGGAGAACTGCGCCCCGATCGGGCGAACATCGCCGCGCTGGAGGCTCTCGAGCAGGCGCTGCTGGACAGGAAGGGGCAGGCGGTCGACTTCATCGAGCGCCAGCGTGCCGCCATCGGCATGCTGCAGTGCGCCGACATGGCGATCGAAGGCACCGGGGAACGCGCCCTTCTCGTGTCCGAACAGCGCGCTCTCGACCGAGTTCGCGGGGATCGCTCCGATGTTGAGCAGCCGGAACGGAGCCTTGGCGCGGGGACTGGCAGCCTGCATCGCGCGGACGACCATCTCCTTGCCGCTGCCACTTTCGCCCTCGATCAGCACCGGGCCTTGCCCGCGTGCCGCCTTGGCCGCGACTGCCAGGGCCGAGCGGAACGCCGGGGCGGCTCCGATCATCGCGTCGAAATCGGGGGTCGAGGGCATCTTCTCGGTGAGCGGCTGCAGCTCGTCGCGCGGCGCCTCGCGGGTGGTCGCCATGCGCAGCGCCTGCATCATCCGGTCGGGCGCGACCGGCTTGACCAGATAGTCGGTCGCCCCCGCACGCATCGCCTCGACCGCGAGCAGCGGCGATGCGCTGGTGGTGAGCATGAGGATCGGCACCGCGGGGCGGCGGGCACGCAGTTCGGCGATCAGCTGGCAGGCTTCGTCACCTGGTACCCACTGGTCGAGAATGATCGCGGAGAGCTGCATGCCCTGCCGGGTACCCAGCGTGGCAATCGCGGTCTCGCTGTCGCGGACCACCAAGGTGCGCCAGCCTTCGCGCGCGGCAAGCGCCGTGATCAGCCGGCTCTGCGCCGGCTCATCGTCGATCAGCATCAGGCTGCGCTGTTCGATTTCGGCCATCGTTCCCGTAACTGCCCCATCCGGGGCGAGCTCCGCCCCTGTAGAGCTGCGATAACGCGATTGGGTAAAGACCACATTAAGGCTGCTGATACCGTGGGAAGAGCTCGCAAAGCCCTTGAGCGTGCGGTGCCGGGGCGATAGGGAAGCGCGCAACAAGGCACACTTATTGAGCAGGGACTCCTACCTATGGCCACCGGCAACGATATGAAAGCGCATGAATCGACCTACACCGGCTTCATCGGTCTGGTGAAGTTCGGGATTATCGCGACTGCGCTGGTCACCGCCTTCGTCATCTTCATGATCACCAAGTAAGCGATCCCGGGGGTGCGGATCGCGGTCCTGAAAGAGACCGCAGCGGGCGAAAGCCGCGTCGCGGCAAGCCCGGAAACGGTGAAGAAGTTCATCGCGCTCGGCGCAAGCGTAGCGGTTGAGGCCGGCGCAGGCCTGGGCGCCTCCATCGCCGATGGCGAATACAAGGCAGCCGGGGCCGATGTGGTCAAGGACGCCGCCAAGGGCGCGGACATCGTGCTGGGTGTGCAGGGGCCGGACGTCGCCCGGATCAAAGGCGCGAACACCGGCGCGTGGATCGTCGCCGGGCTCGATCCGTTCGGGCAGCGAGCCCGCGTCGATGATTACGCCAAGGCCGGATTTGAGGCACTCGCGATGGAGTTCATGCCGCGCATCACCCGCGCGCAATCTATGGACATCCTCTCGAGCCAGTCCAACCTCGCCGGATACAAGGCGGTGATCGAGGCGGCAAATGCCTATGGCCGCGCTTTCCCGATGATGATGACCGCCGCGGGCACGGTTTCGGCAGCGAAGTGCTTCGTGATGGGCGTCGGCGTTGCCGGGCTGCAGGCGATCGCTACCGCGCGCCGGCTGGGCGCGCAGGTCTCCGCCACCGACGTCCGCTCGGCGACGCGCGAGCAGATCCAGTCGCTCGGCGCCAAGCCGATCTTCGTCGAGAACGTCAAGGGCATCGAGGGCGAAGGCAGCGGCGGCTATGCCGGCGA
>JBJTMA010000168.1:0-14441 GCA_046063295.1 Novosphingobium sp. | reverse complement strand
CGCTTTCGGCGTAGACCGCATAGTGCACGGCGCGATCGTTCGGCGCAGTACCGACGGAGGTTGTCAGGTCACCGGAAAGTCCCTTGCGTACCTCCGCGCGCTGCTTGCGCGGGACCTGAAGGAGCTGCGCCTCGTCATCGGCCGCGAGCGGCTGGACGAATCCGCAGTGCGATTCGCGCTTGATCGCCCATCCGGCGCGGCGCTGCGGTAACGTGCCGCCACGCAGCTCGATCGTCGGACAATTGAGCCGGAGGGCCAGCTCCTCTACCGCACGAAACAGCGGCGCGGTTGAAGCACCATCCTCGGCGAGCAGTCCCCCGCCAACGGCAAAGCCGCTCGACGCAAGCATGCGGCCGAAGATCGGCGAATGAATCTCGGTGAGCGGCAGGTATGCGGCAATTTCGCCGCCATGCTCGGCCAGCAGGGCATGGGCCTTGTTACCGGTGCCGCGCGCACTGGCGAGCAGCCAGGCCGGACGATGGAATGGCGTGCCCTCCGCGTGCTCGCCAACGAAGCGCTCGATCCGCGCCTGTTCGCCCGGATCGGTAAGGTCCGCCACGCTAACGCGCAGCGCCGAGGGACGAAACGGTGCGTTCATGCCGCCAGGTCCACCGCGCGCGCCATTTCACGGTGCGCCAATACGTCCATCCGGCCCCACTCGAACTCGCGCACAAGCTGCTCGAGCTTTTCTGCCATCACCGAAAGGTTGGTGTAGTGCCGCACCTTGGAGCGCAGCGAGGCGCCGGTTACGCGCGGTTGTTGAGGGTCGATTTCCCATGGGTGAAAATAGAACACCGCTGGGCGCTGGTCCTGCGTGTTTACCTGTCGGATCGCCCATCGCGAGAAGCCATATGGCAGCACGCGGAAGAACCCGCCCCCGCCCGCAGCGAGCCGCTTGCCGGCAAAATGCGCGGTGGTGACCGGGATTTCGATAAGGTCGCTCCACGGCAGCGGCTTGAATGCAAACCGCGGCGCGTCCCGCCAGCCATAATGATCGTGCGCGATCGGGGCGACGCTGGAGCTATAGGTAAAGCCCTGCTCGGCCAAGACCATGTAGGCCCTACGGCGTGCGATTATCGATGGAGAAGCTTGGCGCACGGTAGCCGGTGATCTCGACGCCAGCGGCATCCTCGATCGTCTTACGGCTGCGTTCGAGATCGGCGGCAAAGCTGGTCCGGTCGAGCCGGAACACGCGCTCGTGATCCCAGCCATGGCTGGCAATCTCATGTCCGGCATCGACGATGCGGCGCATCAGGCTGCCGTGGCGCTGCGCCACCCAGCCAAGGGTGAAAAAGGTCGCCTTGACCTCTGCTGCGGCGAACATCTCGAGGATCGCCGCGCAATTGCGCTCCACCCGGTCGGACAGTCCGTCCCAGCTGCTGCGGTCGATCACGCCTTCGAAGGCGCCGACCTGGAACCAGTCCTCGACGTCTACCGACAGTCCGTTGACGATCTGCGTGTCGACTGGCCGCTCAGTCATGCGCCCCGCGCCTTTCGTGCAATCAGGCCGCAGCGCGCGCTGCGTCGTCTGCTTCGATCCACTCGATCAGCATGGTCAGCGTGTGACGGATCGTGCGCTCCTGCTCGAGCATCTTGGCTTCAAATCCGCCGAGCTTGGCCTCGATCGCGGCCAGTGCCGCGCCGTGTGCCGGATCGGCAACAGCAGCGGTTCCGACATCCTGGGCATTGGCCAGTTCGATTACCGCCTGTTGCAGTTCGGCGATCTGGGCGTCGCGCTCGGCCAGCATCGCTTGCAGCTGCGCCAAGGCAACCTGTTCGACTTGCGGTGCGGCGGGCGCGGAGACCGTTGCTTCGGCTGCCGCAACCGGCTCAACCTTGGCGGCGGGCTTGACCAGCTGCAACGTACCGTCGAGTTCGAGCTCTTCGAGGACCTGGCTCAGCATCGCACCGTCGATCCGGCTGCGTTGGTCGACCGCGCCCAGCATCATCAGCCGGTTGCAGATCTGGTTGATCCGGCGGGGGACGCCGCCCGAAGCTTCGAACAACTCGGTAAACACACGCTGGTCGAACTTGGGATTGCCTTCCCAGCCCACGCACTTCAGGCGATGCTCGATGTAGGGCTGGACTTCGCCCAGCTCCATCGCATCGAGGTGGTGCGCCGCGATCACGCGCTGGCGCAGCTGTTCGAGCTGGGGGTGTTCCTGGATGGTGTCGCGAAACTCGGGCTGGCCGAGCAGCAGGGTCTGCAGCAAAGGGTGTGCGCCGAGCTGGAAGTTGGACAGCATGCGCAATTCCTCGAGCGCTTCAAGCTCAAGGTTCTGGCTTTCGTCGACCACCAGCAGGCAGCGGCGGCCGGCGCGGGCTTCGTCGTGGAGGAAGGCTTCGATCGCGCCGAGCGCGCTGGCCTTATCATGCCCGTCGACGATCAGGCCGAAAGCCTGCGCGACCACGTGAACCAGTTCTTCGCCATCGAGCTTGCTGGTAACGATCTGCGCAGCGGTCAGCCGCGCCGGGTCGATCGTCGCCATCAGGTGCGCCACCAAAGTGGATTTACCCGCGCCGACTTCACCGGTGATCACCACGAAGCCTTCGCCCTGGGCAAGGCCATAGGAGAGGTACGACAGCGCCTTGCGGTGCGTCAGGCTCTCGAAATAGAAGGTCGGATCGGGCGTGAGCTGGAAAGGGCGCCCGGTCAGTCCGTAGAAGTCGTTGAACATCGAATTATCCCTTTGCAGGCTCAGAACGAATAGCGCAGGCCGACCAGACCGGACGCGGTCCAGATGTCCTGGAGCGCCTCGCGGTTGACCCCATTGATGCCCACGGCAGCGGTTGCGGTGAGATTGCCGGTGAGCGTGCGGTAATAGGCAGCGGTTGCACCGACCGAGCTGCTGTCACCAGCAAGAGCGTCTCCGCTATGGTACCAATTGGCCCACACGTTGGTGCCGAAGCTGGAATTGCGGTCGATCCGGCCGTTGAGATAGGCGGCTACCCAGTAGTTTTCATCGATCACTCCATTGGCCAGCGCGAGCACGGTGCCCGGTGCGGCAATGAAGCTGTGACGGTCGTAGCCCGCACCCACCCCGTACTGCAGGTTGTTGCCCTGGATACCCAGGCTGGCCATGACCCCGCGCCCGCGGAACGTGGCCGAGCGGACCGAACCGAGCGCGCCGTTCAGGCACCCGCCGCCGCTGTTGCCCTGCGCCGTCGTGGTCCCGGCAACGCAGGTGCTGAGCCCGCCGGTCAGCGGGTTGCGTAAACCATCGAACTGGGTCGGCAGGTCAGCCAGGGCCTGGTTGAGACGGCCGCCGAAGCCCGAAATCCCGTCGTAGACCGAGACATTGAGCGTCGTGCGCGAATTGGGTGCGTAGGCGAAACTGCCGAAATAGGTGGTCGAACCATATCGGCGACCGACATGAGCTTCCAATGCCGTCCGCCGGCTGGGACGCCACATGACGCCCGCATCCCAGAGCAGCCCTTCGGCCTCATAGGAAATCTGGCGCGGCTGGCTTTCATCGGTAACGTAGCGGCCATTAGCGGCAAGTACCGGCAGGCCGGTAATGGGATCGATCACTGCATCGCGCTGTGAGACTTCAACCTTTTCATAGCCCACACCGCCAACCAGCGCGAGATTGCCGCCGACCGGCAGCAGCGCGTCGGCGCGGACGTGCTTGTCATCGATACGCTGATCGAGATTGGATACATCTTCGTGGTTCCAGCCGCCGCCCAGCCCCAGGCCGATCGGCAGCAGGGTGCCCGCCTTGGTGCCGAAGTGAAGCACCGCGTTGTGAACGGTGCCTTCATCGAACAGGTCGACCGGAGTCTGACCCGCTGCCACCGGCAGCACGTTGGGGGTGGTGACGCGGGTGTAGCCGAAGCGATAGTGGCCCTCGACGTCGACATCGCCCATCTGCGCCTTAAGCGACGGACCGATATAGGCCCCATAGACCTGCGCCGCGCTATTCCCGAATTCCAGGCCCGGCGTGGTCGCGCCGTTGTTTTCCACGCTCATCCGCGCGGCCATCGCGCCGCCTTCGATGAACAGGGTGCGCGGCACGATTCCGACGCTGGCGCGGGCGACGCCGCTGACCACGTCGCTATCGCTGATCTTGTTGTTGCCCCAGCCAAAGCGCCGCTCGTACCGCACCGCTGCTCCCAACTGCGCATTGCGCCCGCTGAGATTGGCTTCGACGCCGGCAGCGACGGTCGAATAGGTCAGCACTTCGTTGCCGGGCGAAAGTTCGGCCGTCACAACCTGCTGCGCCTCGATATAGGGCGTTACACGGACCCGGCCGGTGTGGCTTGAAATGCCCGGCAGGACGGTCCCGCCATCGCCATCGTCGGCAGCCTCATCGCCGTCACCCGATCCCGGATCGGCAGCCATCCCGGGGCCAGCCCCCCCCAGATCGCCATAAGACATGGTCTGCGCCTGCGCGGCCCAGGGACAAGCGACTGCAAGCGCAGCAGCAGCCATCGAGGTGAGGAAATGCGGCTTCATGATCAGCCTCCGTATCCATAGTAAGACCCGAAGCGGCGACCGCTCGGGCTGAAGTGGACGGCATTCAGTATGAGTTGGATGTTCGGGCAGGCCGAAAGCAGCGACACGGCGTCTTCAAGGCTGCTTTGCGCGGTCCGGTCGCAGCGCGCGACGACCACGGCTTGCCCGACGTACTTGGCCAGCGCAGCTGCCGGTGAGGCGGCAAGCGCGGGCGGCGAATCGAAAATGACGAAGCGGTTGGGCGCGCCTTCAACCAGTCGGTCGAGCACCGTCCGGGTGCGCGAACTGGTCAGGTATTCGGTGTCGGAAGTGGTCGCGCTGCCCGCCGGCATGACCCACAACCCCGGGATATCGGTGCCGATTACGCAATCGGCCGCGTCGATTTCGGGGTTGGACAAGGCATCCATCAGTCCGGGGCCGCCCGGCAGACCCAGCATTGAAAGCACCGAAGGCTTGGCGAAGTCGGCATCGACCAGCAGCACTTCGCATTCCTTCTCGGCTGCGATCGCCAGCGCGAGATTGACCGAGGTGAAGCTCTTGCCTTCGCCCGGGTGGGGCGAACAGATCAGCACCCGCTGTGCCGCCGGACCCATGCCCTGCTGGGCGAGCTGATCGGCGTTAAGCAGCAGCTTGCGCTTCACGATGCGGAATTCTTCAAGCACCGCGGTTACGGTGCTTTCGGGAACGATCAGCCCCTGATCGCGCAGGTGCTGGCGGTTCACCGTATGACGTTCACCCTTGAACACCACCGGATCGGGACGCTTGGCGACTGCCTGTGCCGGCTTCGCGGGCGCAGGTTCGAGCACTTCGCCGACTACCACTTCGGGCGCGGCCTGCGGAGCGGGTTCGACCGGCACCGGAACCGGGGCTTCAGCCACCGGGGTGACCACGGCTTCCTCAACCTCGTCGGCGCGGCGATAGCGGCGACGCTTGCTTGGCGGCGGAACCAGGTCTTCCGGAATCGGGGCGGAAGTCAGCTGGACCAGGTCGTAATTGCGGACCACGCGCTCAATCAGCGTTGCGCCCTTCTTGGCCGGCTGATCCGCGTCACCTTCGGGCAGGGGAATTTTGCTGTGCTTGGTCATAAGGTCCTCAAGCCACCATTCCGCGCTGGATGAATTCGATCGTCAGCAGGACCACGAACAGCCCGCCCAGCGCGCCGCTCGCGGCGTAGAAATACTTCATCCGGCGGCGGCGCAGCGCGCGCCCGGCATCGGTCAGCGTCTGGCTGATCGCGCCGAGCACCGGCAGGCCCATCGCCTTTTCGAGGCGGCCCGTGGTGGCAAAGGTCGAACGCAGCTGGCCGACTGCGAAGGCAGCGGCGCAGCCCGCACCGATCCCCATGAACAGAACGAAGAACAGCAGCAGCGGACGGTTCGGTGCGACCGGCGAGCGCGGCGTGGTCGGCGGGTCGATGACCTGGAACTTGACGGCATTCTGCTGGCCCTGCACCGAACCGCGGATCTTGAGCTCTTCACGGTCGTGGAGGAGCTTGTCGTACTGCTCCTTCATCACGTCGTAATCGCGGGTGATGCGCTGGTATTCCGCCGCGGCCGCCGGATCGGCAAACTGCTGCGCGGTAAGCTGGCTGATTTCCTGCTGCGTGGAGGCACGGCGCGCGGTCAACGCCTGGACGTTTGCGGCACGTTCGGCCCGGATCGATTCGAGCGAGGAATAGGCCGGGTTGGGCACGCCCCCGGCCCCGCCGTTATCCGATGAAGCGGCGCTCTGCAGCGCCTTCACCTGATTGCGCGCAGCGATCACGTCTGGGTGGTTTTCGGTCAGGCCGCGCGCCCGCAGCGAATTGAGCGTGGCCTGCGCATCGTTGAGCGCACCGCGGGCACCGCCAACGGGACCGGCCCCGGGTATCGTGCGCGGAGTGCCGGCCATCTGGCCGTTGATCGCGGCATAGGAACTTTGCGCCGCGGCAAGATCGGCGTCGATCCCGCGCAATTCGGTGCGGGCGGCTTCCAGCTTCTGCAGGCCGGCTTGCGCCCCGCCGGCAAGGCTGGGGTTCTGCGCTTCGAACTGCAACCGCTTCTGGTCGGCCGCGGCAAGGTCCTTTTCGCGATCGGCAATCTGTTGATCGAGGAAGGTCAGCGAGTTGGACATTTCGCCGCGGTTGCCGGCCAGGTTTTCCTCGCGGAAGATATCGATCAGCTTCTGCGTAACGGCCTGGGCAATCTTGGCGTTGGCCGCATCCGAGTTTCCGCCGTCGCCATAGCTTGAAGTCAGCGTGAAAAGGTTGGCCTCGTCACTTTCGATCTTGATCTTCTTGCCGAGCGAAAGGACCGCGCCTTCCATCTGCTTGGGCGTGGTGATGCCCGTTCCGATCGGTGTGCCGCGAATGACCTTTTCGAGATTAACCGCGCTGGTCAGCGTCTGGCGCACCCGGTCGATTGTATTCTTGGCGTCGGCATGGCCCAGGCCCATTTGCTCAGACAGGACATCGTCGAGCTGGACGTAGATCCGCGCCTTGCTTTCATAGCTGTTGGGCACCATCGCGACCACCAGCCAACCCAGCAGGCAAACCGCCCAGGCCACGCCCAGCGCCAGCCAGCGGCGGTGCCAGACCGAATAGATCGCTGCGCGAAGTTCGTCGTAAATGTTGGTCATCGTGCCCCCGCCCGCTCCGCTCAGAACTGGCTTTCGGGGATGATGATCACATCGCCCGGCATCAGCATGACGTTGGCCTTGCTGTCACCGCGCTTGAGCAGGTCGCCAAGGCGCAGACCGTATTCGGCTTGCTTGCCGCTTTCCTTGTCGAAACGGATCAGCTTGGCGCGATTGCCTGCGGCATATTCGCTGAGGCCGCCGACCGCGATCATCGCGTCAAGCACGGTCATGTTCGCGCGGTAGGGCAGCGAAGCAGGCTTGGCGGTGGCGCCGATGATGCGGACCTGCTGGCTGAAGGTGCCGGCAAACTTGTTGACGATCACCGAGACCAGCGGATCCTGGATGTACTGCGAAAGCTGAAGCGTGATGTCGTCAGCCAGCATCTTGGGAGTCTTGCCCACCGCAGGCATGTCGGTGATCAACGGCGTGGTGATCCGCCCGTCGGGCCGCACCTGCACCTTCGCGCCGAGTTCGGGGTTGCGCCAAACAAAGATCGTCAGCTCGTCGAGCGGGCCGATGATGTAATCCTCACCCGGACCTTCCTGCATCGCCACGAACGAGGCGGGCGGAAGCTGCGGACCGCTTGCGCCACCGGCGCAGCCACCCAGCGCCAGGCTGAGCATTGCGCTGCCGGCCAGGAGGCGGTGAAAGCGGTTGATTTTCATTGCGGCACATCCCTTTTCGCTGCCGCGTCCAGCTTCAGGTGTGCCAACCCGCAGCGAAGACCCGGCAAATTCAGGCTCCGCTATCGGAAAAAAGGGTGAATATTGCGTTAGCCTTATGTGCAGATTCGGTGCGCACAAGGCAGGGGTCCCGAAACGGGACGCCGTTCAAGTCATTGGTTAAACCAGCATTTCGGCAGCCGGACCATGCCCCAGAAAATGCATCGGGCTGGCGCTCGCGCCATAGGCTCCGGCGCAGAAAACAGCGACCAGGTCGCCCACCTCAGCCCGCGGAAAACCGCCCTTTTCGGCCAGTCGATCAAGCGGTGTGCACAGGCACCCGACCACGCTTGCCTCTTCCTCGACCGGGGCGTCGAATTTGGTGGCGATCGCCACGGGATAATTGCGCCGCACCACGGTGCCGAAGTTGCCCGTGGCAGCTAACTGATGATGAAGCCCCCCATCCGTAATCAGGAAGGTTTCACCATGGCTGACCTTGCGATCGACTATCTCAGTCAGGTAGACGCCGGCTTCGCCGACCAGGAAGCGGCCAAGTTCAAGGCAGAACTGCGTTTCGGCCAGCACATCGGGCAACTTGGCCAGGGCTTCGCCGAGCGCGCCACCTAGAAGGGCGAGATCGACCGGCTCGTCCCCCGGAAAATAAGGAATTCCGATACCGCCGCCAAGGTTGCAGTGCGGCAGTGGTGCCCCGCTCGCCTCGGCCAGTTCGGCCGCGAGAGCGAGCGACTGTGCCTGGGTTTCGATGATCGCCTCGGTGCTCAATGCCTGGCTGCCGGCGAAGATATGAAATCCGCGCCACTCGGCGCCGCTGGCGATGACCATGCGGGCAAGCGCCGGAACGCGCTCAGCATCGATCCCGAACTGCTTTGCCCCGCCGCCCATCTTCATGCCCGATCCCTTGAGGTCGAACGATGGATTGACGCGGATCGCCAGCCTGGGCGTCACGCCAAGCCGCGAAGCGATGTCGAGGGCGCGCACGGCTTCGCCTTCGGATTCAAGATTGAGCGTAACGCCCTGGGAAATGGCGCTTTCAAGCTCGGCGTCGCGCTTGCCGGGCCCCGCGAAGCTGATCCTGGCCGGAGAAATCCCCGCGTCGAGGACAAGGCCGAGCTCGCCCGCGGAGGCAATATCGAACCCGTCGACCAGCCCCGACATCAGTTCAAGTAGCGGTCCAAAAGGGTTGGCCTTGACCGCAAAATGCAGCGCTACGCGGCTTGGCAGCGCGGCGAGCAGGTCGCGCACCCGCCGCCGGATCATCGCGGAGGAATAGACGAATAGCGGCGTGTGCCCGGCTTCCTTGACGAGCGCACGAGCGGTGCGCGTGCCGATGGCCAACTGGCCGTCGATCATCGCGAAACCAGGAGGGATAGGACCCAGCGGCTTCACGCGGCAAGCTCCGCATAGAGCCCGGCCCGGTCGATCTTCCCGTTGGGCGAGATCGGCATCGCATCGCGCCAGTGAATTTGCTTTGGCTGCATGAAATTCGGCAGTCTTTGCATGAGCATACGCGCCAGTTCTTCTTTATTTTCTGAGCTTTTTCCGCGAACAACGAGGTGCACCGCGTGGCCCAGGCGCGGGTCGGGAATCCCCAGGGCCACCGCTTCGGCGACCAGGCCAGTATCCAGCGCGGCCTCTTCGACTTCCTGCGGGCTGATCCGGTTGCCGGCGGACTTGATCATCGCGTCGCGCCGTCCGCTGAAATAGAGCAGCCCGTCAGCCGCACGCCTGACGCGGTCGCCTGACCAAACTGCCATTCCGCCGTACCGCGACATCGCAGGCGCGGGTTTGTAGCGTTCGGCGGTGCGTTCGGGATCGTGCCAATAACCTTGCGCCACCAGCGGTCCGCAGTGGACCAGCTCGCCCTCCTCGTCATCGGCCGCGAGCTGGCCATTTTCGGCAATCACCAAAACCTCGGCGTGCGGGATGGCCTTGCCCATCGAGGTGGGATGCGCATCGACCAGCGAAGGGTCGAGGTAGGTTGAACGAAATGCCTCGGTCAGGCCGTACATTGGAAACAGCCGGGCCCGTGGGAAGAGTGCCCGCAGCTTGCGCACCAGGTCGACCGTCAAGGCGCCGCCAGAATTGGTGAGCCGCCGCAGTTTGGCCGCGGTATCGGCAGGCCAATCGAGCTCGGTTAGCTGGATCCACAGCGGCGGTACCGCAGCAAGCGTCGTGACGCCATGTCGCTCAACCGCCTTGATGACGTCGCGCGGGGTCAGGTAATCGAGCGGGACCACCGATCCACCGGCGTACCACGTGCTGAACAACTGGTTCTGGCCATAGTCGAATGACAGCGGCAATACGGCCAGCGTGACGTCCGTCGCCTCGATGCCCAGGTAGTCGGCAACGCTATCGGCGCCCAGCCACATGTTCGCGTGGCTGAGCATCACCCCTTTGGGGCGCCCGGTCGAACCGCTGGTGTACAGGATTGCGGCTAGCGTATCGGGATCGGCTTCGGAGGGCCCCAACGGGGCGGCGTCAGCGACGGAATTAATCGCAAGTTCTTCATTTATCGATCTGCAATCGCGCGGCAAATCACCTTCCTCAAGGCTGGCCAGGCGCGCTGCCGTGCCGATCAGCAATGCACTGCCGCTGTCCGCCAGGATATGCGCCGCCTGCGCGCGTTTCAGCAGCGGATTGATGGGCACATGAACCAGCCCGGCGCGCGGCGCGGCCAGCGGAAGCAGGCAGGTCAGTTCGCCTTTGGCAGCCCAGCTCGCCACCCTTGCGCCCTTCTCCGGCACCATGCTGACAAGCCAGCCGGCGAGCCGGGCGACACGATCCCTTAAGTCCTTGTAGTTAAGGACACGGTCGCGCAGCACCAAGGCCGGTGCTTCGTCTGCCCCGCGCAGCGCGAGATGGTCGAGCGGCCGGATCGCGGTTTCGGGCGGGGACAGCAAGGTTCGGGTGGCTCCGGGAAGAGGGACGGCGACAGTGATCGTGGTTAACTATCACGATGATCTTAACGAAGTGCAAGGCGACCGCGTGCTTGCGGCATTGCTGCGTGCGCCCGATGCCCGCGCGCCGTTCGACCGGATCGAATGGTGGCAGGGGCTGGTGCGACACTGCGGCCTGCTTCCACTGATTGCCGTGGCCCGCGATGGAGTTCGCCGCTGCGCATTGCCGCTGCTGCGCCAGGGCCGCGATATCGCGGCGCTGGGAAATTGGTACAATTTCACTGTCGCGCCGATCATGGCGGCGGGCGACAGCGACTTGGATCTTTTCACCGCCCTCGCCCGCGATCTCGCCGGCCAGGCGCCGCGCGTCACGCTTGCCCCGCTTGCGGAAGAAGCCGCGGACCTGACCGAACGGGCCTTCAGCAATGCCGGCTGGGCGGTCTGGCGCGATCAGTGCGACATCAACCATGTGCTCCACCTCAAGGGCCGGAGTTATGCGGACTATCTCGCCGCCCGGCCCGGCCCACTGCGCACCACACTGAAGCGCAAGACCAACAAGGTCAGCGTCATCATCGAAACCACCTTCAACCCGGCAAGCTGGGCCGCCTACGAAGCGATCTACGCGCAAAGCTGGAAGCCCGAGGAGGGTTCTCCCGAGTTCCTGCGGGCCTTTGCGCAAGAGGAAGGTGCCGCCGGCCGGTTGCGCCTCGCCTTGGCCCATGCCGATGGCGAGCCGGTCGCCGCGCAGTTCTGGACGGTTGAGAACGGCACGGCATACATCCACAAGCTTGCCCATACCGAGGCTTCAAAGCCGCTTTCACCCGGAACCACATTGTCCGCCGCCCTGTTCGAGCGGGTGATCGATATCGATAAGGTCGAGACCGTCGACTTCGGCACCGGGGACAACCCCTACAAGCGCGACTGGATGGAGGAGATCCGCCCGCGGTACCGCCTGACGATGTACCGCCCGGGTTGGCCCGGAAACTGGCCGCGCATGGCCAAGGCTGCCTTGCGCCATATGCTCAAGCGCGGCTAGAGGGCCGATCATGGAAACGACCGACCGCAAGCTCCGCGCGATCCTGGCCGACGTGCTTGGCCTCAGCCACGAACAGGTGGGCACCTTCACGAACGATACTGGCCTGTTCGGGGACTTGCCCGAACTCGATTCGATGGCGGTTGCCGGCCTGCTTACCGAAATGGAGGACCGCCTCGACATCGTGATCGACGAGGACGAGATCGACGGCGACATTTTCGAAACCTATGGCAGCCTGCTTGCTTTCGCCCGCGCGAAACAGGACGCGGCTTGAACCCGGCAAGCTATCCTTGCCCCCTGCCCGGCGGCGGCGCGGCGGCTAGCGAATACGCGCTGACCTTCGACCGTTCGCGCACGGTGCGCGTGCTTATCGCACCGGCGCTGTTCGACGAAGGTCACAAGCTGCGGCGCTTTATGGTCGAAGTCATGCGCCGGCTCGATGGATCCGGCATCGACTGCTTCCTGCCCGACCTGCCCGGCCTCAACGAGAGCGAGCAGGACCTTGCCCTGCTCGAGCCTGAGGACTGGCGCATGGCGCTGGAAGCCGCGGCGCGGCATTTCGGCGCGACCCATGTGCTGGCAATTCGCGGTGGCGGGCTGGTACTGCCGGGCAAGCTGGGCGGATGGCACTATGCCCCGGTCAAGGCCGCGAGCCTGTTGAAGACCATGCTTCGCGCCCGGATCATCGCCTCACGCGAGGCCGGACGCGAGGAACTGCTCGACACGCTGATGCAACAGGGCCTGGCAATGGGCCTTGAGCTCGCCGGCTATTCGCTATCGGGAGAGATGTTGCGCCAGCTGGGAGACCTTGTCCCGGGCAAGCAACCTGGCATCACCGCGATCGAGCATGAACTGATCGGTGGCGGGCCGCTGTGGCTTCGCGCCGAACCGGACGAAGACCGCGCGCAGGCCGATGCCCTGGCGGCCATCGTCGCGGTGGGGGTCAACGCGTGATGCGCCGCCACGTGACCTTCGAATTGGGCGGCGATAGGCTGGTCGGAACGATAGATATGGCCGACAACGCCTCCGGTCTGCTGATTGTCACCGGGGGCAACGAACTGCGCTGCGGTCCGTTTGGCAGCCATGCCGAACTTGCCGCCAAGCTTGCCGCGGCGGGCTTTCCGGTGATGCGCTTCGATCGGCGTGGGGTGGGCGACAGCAGCGGCTACAACGGCGGTTTCACCACCAGCGAGGATGATATCGCAGCAGCCGTGGCCGCATTTCGCAGCGCGTGCCCCAGGCTCAAGCGGATCGTCGCGTTTGGCAATTGCGACGGCGCGAGTGCGCTGATGCTGGCCAAGGGACACGGCTGCGATGCGCTGGTGCTCGCCAATCCTTGGACATTCGATCCCGAACCCGAAGCCGGCCCGGAAGAATCCGCGCAGCCGCAGATGACCCCGCGAGCGATCCGCGCGCACTATCTGCGCCGCCTGGCCGATCCGCGCGCGGTCCTGCGTCTACTCACCGGCAAGGTGAAGTTGGGGCAGATGGCCGGCAGCCTGATCGATGCCGCCAAGCCTGCACCGCCGCAGAGCGCCCTTGTGCAGACGATGGCGGCGGGACTTCAGGACTTCGCTGGCAGCGTAGCCCTGTTGATTGCCGAGAACGACCGCACCGCGCAGGTCTTCCTCGAACAGTGGCAGGACAACGATCCGCGCATCCGCATGTGCCCCGATGCCGGACACAGCTTCATCGAACCGCAGGCGCGGATCTGGCTCCAGGGACAGCTTTTTGGAGCGTTGCGCTCGCTGCGCTAATCGCGCGCCTGGCGGTGTTCGCGCTCCGCCAGGAACCGTTCGGCGTCCAGCGCGGCCATGCAGCCCGTGCCAGCAGCCGTCACTGCCTGGCGATAGGTGTGGTCCATCACGTCACCGCAGGCGAACACCCCGGGGATCGCGGTCTTGGGCGTGCCGGGCTCGACAATCAGGTAGCCGGTCGCGTCGGTCTCCAGCTGGTCCTTGAACAGCTCGGTCGCCGGCGCATGGCCAATCGCTACGAAGGCGCCCTGAGTGGGCTCGACCGCCATTTCGCCGCTTACGGTGTCGCGCAGCATCACCCCGGTCAGGCCTGCATCACCGCCGACGAAATGGTCGACCGCCTTGTTCCACAGGACCTTGATCTTCGGATTGCGCATAAGCCGATCTTCGAGGATTTTCTCGCAGCGCAGCGAATCGCGGCGGTGGATCAGCGTCACGTCGTCCGAATGGTTGGTCATGTAGAGCGCTTCCTCGACTGCGGTATTGCCGCCGCCGATCACCACCACCTTCTTGCCGCGATAGAAGAACCCGTCGCAAGTGGCGCAGGCCGAAACGCCCTTGCCCGACAGTTCCTGCTCGCCCGGCACGCCCAGCCACTTGGCCTGCGCCCCGGTGGCGATCACCAGCGTTTCGCCTTCATAAACATCGCCGCCATCGCCGATCGCCTTGAACGGCCATGACTTCAGATCGACCGAAGTGATCGTATCCCACATCATCCGCGTGCCGACGTGCTCGGCCTGGGCCTGCATTTCTTCCATCAGCCACGGGCCTTGCACCACGTCGCGAAAGCCGGGATAGTTTTCGACGTCGGTGGTGATGGTCAGCTGCCCGCCGGGCTGAAGCCCCTGCACCACGATGGGCTGCAGCCCCGCACGCGCGCCATAGATCGCCGCGGAAAGCCCGGCCGGGCCCGATCCGATGATCAGCATGCGGGTGGTGTGCGTAGTCATGGAAACCCTCCTGTGCGGCGCCTCAGATAGGTATCGTCCGCGCGCTTGG
>JBJTMA010000167.1:0-5069 GCA_046063295.1 Novosphingobium sp. | reverse complement strand
CCAGCGCCTTGGCGATCAACACCCGGCGCTTCATGCCCCCCGAAAGGTGGTCTGTCGCGCTTGTCCCACAGGGTCAGCGAGCGAAGCACCTCTTCGATCCGCGCAGGGTTCTTCGAAAGCCCGAACAGTCCGCGCGAATAGGTCACCGCATCGATCACCGTGGTGAACATGTCGGTGGCCATTTCCTGCGGAACCAGACCGATGCGTGATCGAGCACGCCGCCAGTCCCTCGCAAGATCGAGTCCGAACGCACGGATCGTTCCGCTGCTTGGCCGAACCAGCCCGCAGACCGCGCCGATCAGCGTGGTCTTGCCTGCGCCATTGGGCCCAAGCAGCGCGAATATCTCGCCCTTGCCGATCGTCAGGCTGACATCGTCGAGCGCTACCGGGCCGTCAGCGTAGCGCTTGCCCAGTCCTTCAATTTCGAGAATCGGTTCCATCGACCGCGACCATTGCCGGACGCGGCCGATTTGCCAAGCGATTTAAGTTGCGAAGCGAAACTTATCCGAGATCGGGTAGCCAGTTGCCATGGAAGCCTGGCGGTATGCGGTGCGGGATATGAACACTGGCGACCGGTTCCTTGGTGATGTCGGTTGCATCGAGAACCACGAGATCAGTTGTTTCGCTTGCGGCGTCGATCACGTAGCCGATCATCCACCCCTCGCCTTCCGCTGCATCGTCGCCGCGCGGCACGAAGACGAACTCGCCAGGAACCTTGTTGGCACCGAAATCGTGGACCTGGCGCTGGCCGGTCTTGAGATCGTGGCGATAAAGCGGCTGCGCGCCAAGGAAGGCGGGATCACCATCCGAAGGAATACCGATCGCCCAAGCGTAGCGGTACGGCTGGCCGAAAAAGCGTTCGTCGGGGCGCGGAAATTCCTGAGCGGCCGCGTCGATGGTCTTGCGCTCGACCTTGCGAGCGACCGGGTCGATCGTCCAGCGTTCGAAGCCGAGCGGTTTGCCGTTGGGGCCTTCCGGTCCTTCGGAGAACATCGTCTCATAGACCGCGCTGTCGCAGATCACGTTGCCGTCAGCATCTTCATAAGAATTGGCGACGTGGAAGACGTAGCACGGATCGACATCGCACCAGATCACGTCTTCGGCGCTGCCGTCCTTTGGAAGCAACCCGACGCGTGCCTTGTGCTCAGGGTTCCAGCGATAGGGGAAGCCCTGCCCCGCGACCAGCGAGGCCATAGAGAAGGTCACCGGCAGGTCGAAGATCAGCACGCAATGGTCGGTAATCGTGCATTCGTGGATCGAGGGGCCGTGCGAGACGGGGATTTCGACCTCACGCACCACCTTTCCCTGGGGCGAAAGCTGCACGTACCAGACCTTGTCCGGGGTCATCGCATCATAGGTGATCGCGTGAAACTGCCCGGTCTTCGGATCGAGGTGCGGGTGCGCGGTGAACGGCGCAGTCAGCGTGCCGCCGAAATCGCTGTAGGCGACTGTCTCGAGATTATCATCGAGCACAGCAGGGCTCGACCCGGCTTCGACGATCGCGGTGATCTTGCCGCCGATCTGCACCACGTTGGTGTTGACCCCGTCACGTTGGGTCCGTCGCGGCCCGGGCGCAGCCTTGGGTCCGCCGACTGCCTCGAGCACCTGGCTGCGAATGTAACGGTTGCGGTACCATTCGGCCCTGCCGTCTTTCAGCCGAACGCCGTGAACCATGCCGTCACCGATGAACCAGTGGTGCCCGCGCGGGTCGGGCCGATAGGGGTTCGGACCGATCCGCACGTAGCGCCCCGCAAGCTGCACCGGAATTTCACCGGTGACTTTGAGATCTGTCAAAGTCAGCTCTTCGCGCATTGGCTTGTGGATGCCGGTGAGGAATGGATGCTCGGCAGCTTTGTCCATGCGCGCGCGGTTGATCGCGGCAACGCCCTGGATGCCCTTGGTTACCACCGAACGGATGACGGTTTCGACTGCGCTTGCCATGTGAGCGAATCCTTCTTAATGTTTCCGCTGTAAACATAGGATCAATGGTAACAGTGTCAACATCAAATCCGGTGGCTCGGACATACCATCACGGAGATCTCCGCTCGGCACTGATCGCAGCAGGCAAGGCAGCGCTTGAAAGCGGAGAGCCGGGCCAAATCTCTTTGCGGCAACTCGCGCGGGAAGCCGGGGTTTCGCCCACCGCAGTCTATCGGCACTTCCCCGACAAGGACGCGCTGCTCTCAGCCCTAGCTGCCGAGGGGATCGAGGACATGGCCCGCTGGCAGCAGGACGCTGCATCAAGGGCCACACCCGAAAGCGCCTTTGCAGCGACGGGCCGGGCATATGTGCGCTGGGGTCTGGCCAACCCGACAATGTTCCGTTTGGTCTTCGGCCAGTGCAATGAGGTGGCCAGGACGGTATTTGGTGACAATACCGCTGCACACCTGCTGCGAACCTTTGCGCTAGACCGCAGCGCGTCGGAGGAGGAAGTGCAAACGTTCATGCTGCAGGCCTGGTCGCTGGTGCATGGCCTGACGATGCTGATCCTCGACGGGCAGCTGCCCAATGACGATGCCGTGATCGACCGGGTGATCGACACAACAGCTCTATTCAGGATTTAGGGCAGAAGCAGCGACGAATCGCCGTAACTGTAAAAGCGGTACCCTTCGGCAATGGCATGGCCATAGGCAGCCTGCATCCGATCCAGCCCCATCAGCGCGCTGACCAGCATGAACAGGGTCGACTTGGGCAAGTGGAAGTTGGTCATCAGCCCGTTGATCGCCTTGAACCGGTAGCCAGGTGTGATGAAAATACTTGTGTCGCCGCTGAACGGAAGAATCGTCCCGTCATCGCGCGCTGCGCTTTCAAGCAGGCGCAGACTGGTCGTACCGACCGCGATGATCCTGCCCCCAGCCTGACGCGCGGCATTGAGGCGATCGGCGGTGACCGCATCGATCGTGCCCCATTCGGCGTGCATCCGGTGATCGGCCGTGTCATCCGCCTTGACCGGGAGGAAAGTCCCCGCGCCGACATGAAGCGTGAGCGTTTCGTGGCCGACCCCGGCTTGCTCCAGCGCGGTCAACAATTCTGGCGTAAAGTGCAGCGCCGCTGTCGGTGCGGCAACCGCCCCGTCCTTGTCGGCGAACATCGTCTGGTAATCGCTGCGGTCGGCATCGTCAGTTGGGCGTTTGCCTGCGATGTACGGCGGCAGCGGCATACGCCCCGCGCGCTCGAGCAACACCTCGACCGGTTCATCGCCAAGGAAGGCAAGGGTCAGGCTACCATCGTCGTGGCGGGCTTCTACGGCTGCTTGCACCCCGTCGGCGAAGTCGATCGTGTCCTGGGCCCGCAGCCGCTTGGCGTTTCGCACAAATGCCTGCCAGCGCCGAAGGTCGATCCGCTTGTGCAGCGTCGCGCCGATCTTCGCTTCGCCCCGATGGCCTTCGAGCTGCGCCGGGATGACACGGGTGTCATTGAAGACAAGAACATCACCTCTGCGCAGCAGCGAAGGCAGGTCGCGCACCGTCAGGTCGGTGAACGGTCCTTCGCCCGGCACATACAAGAGGCGTGCGGCATCGCGCGGCCGCGCGGGGCGCAGAGCTATCCGTTCAGTCGGCAGTTCGAAATCGAAAAGGTCGACGCGCATGGCGGCGCGCTAGCCGCGCACTACGCGCAGGGCAAGGCTCAGGGCTTGCGCTTCACTGGCTTCTTGGGCGCCGGTTTGGCTGGCAAGACGGCCGGTGCAGGCGCCGGTGCTGGCGCGAGGACCGGTGCCGGCGGCGCGGGCGGCACATAGGCAGGCTGCGGCTTGCCTTCAGACATCAACGATGCTTGGACGATCTTGGTCGGATTGGCCGGCGGTTCGCCGCGCTCGATCGCGTCAACCGCATCCATGCCCGAAATCACCCGGCCGAAATTGGTATAGCGATTGTCGAGCGCAAACCGCGGGTAGAACACGATGAAGAACTGGCTGTTGGCCGTATCCGGCTGGTCGGTCCGGGCCATCGAAACGGTGCCGCGCACGTGCGGCGCCTTGTTGAATTCGGCCTTGAGGTCAGGCAGCTGCGAACCGCCGGTGCCGGTACCGGTCGGGTCCCCGGTCTGGGCCATGAAGCCTTCGATCACGCGGTGGAAAATCAAACCGTTATAGAAGCCCTGCTTGGTCAGCGTCTTGATCCGCTCGACATGGTTGGGCGCCCAGTCGGGCTTAAGACGGATCAGGACGCGCCCGCCGTTCGAAAGGTCAAGCACCAGTACATTGTCGGGATCGTGGGTCGGATCGGGATCGATGAAGGGATTCATCTGCGGTACCGGCGCTGGCGCGGGCACAGGCGCCTTTGGCTTGGCAATTGCCGGGGTCGCCGCAAGCGAAAGGGCGGCAAGAGTACCTGTAATCAGGGTGGCGAAAGTCCGGCGGTTCATTTGAGGTTTGGTCTCGCAAGTTGCAAAGCGTGGCGGCGGGATAGCGCCGCTTGGCTGTCATGGCAATGAACGGAAGGGTAATGTTTGGCAGGCGCTATTTCTTGGCAATTCGCGCCACAACGTCGTCGCGCACCGCCGGGCTGACGAAGCGAGAAATGTCGCCGCCATAGACCGCGATCTCCTTGACCAGGCGTGAGGCGATCGGCTGCAGCGAGACGTCAGCCATCAGGAACACCGTCTCGATCCGGTCGTTCAATTGGCGGTTCATGCCGGTCAGCTGGTACTCGTATTCGAAGTCGGTCACCCCGCGGATGCCGCGGATCACGGTCTGCGCGCCCTGGGCCTCGGCGAAGTCCCTTAGCAGCGAGTTGAAACCGACCACGCGAATCCTGGCATTGCCGATCCCGGCCACTTCGCGTTCGACCATCGCGATGCGTTCGTCATCGGAAAACATCGGCGCCTTGGCGATGTTGGTGGTCACCCCGATGATGAGCTCGTCGACCAGCTTCGCCCCGCGCTCGATGATGTCCATGTGCCCGAGGGTGATCGGATCGAAAGTGCCAGGGTAAACGCCGATGCGTTTCATCAGTGATCTCGCTCCACGATGTAGCGCGCGACGGCGCGCAGCACGTCGGCTTCCTGCCCGTGCTGGGCGAGATGCGCAATGGCCTGTTCGCTGAGCAGCCGCGCCTGTTCGCGGGCGC
>JBJTMA010000166.1:0-5795 GCA_046063295.1 Novosphingobium sp. | reverse complement strand
CCACCCCCGCTAACCGGCACTCGCCTGGTACGTTGTAGACATGTGGGAAGCGCTACCCACAGGCTGGGGATAGCGGGCAAAAGACCGCGTTGACTCGGCGTGCCCGCGATTCGGATGCGCGCAGGGTCAACGCGGTCTTTTGCCCGCTATCCCCAGCCTGTGGGTAGCGCTTCCCACATGTCTACAACGTACCAGGCGAGTGCCGGTTAGCGGGGGTGGAAACTATCCCCGAACTTGTAAGCCCTGCTCTCCCGTGGTTTATGCCGGGCATAGTCCACAGCCCAGCCGGGACCGATGTCGCGCCTCCATCTTCACCTCTTGTCCGACTCGACCGGCGAAACGCTTGAGATGCTGGCCAAGGCCGCACTGGCACAGTTCGAAGGGGCTGACGTGGTGCGGCACTTCTGGCCCATGGTCCGTTCGCAGCAGCATCTTGACCGGATCATGGGCGAAATCGCGGCAAATCCCGGTCTGGTGTTTTACACCCTGGTCAATGCCGACACTCGCATGCGGCTTGAGGAGCATTGTCGGACACTCGGCCTGCCGGTGGTCGCGGTGCTCGATGCCGCAACAGACGCGCTCGAGGCCGCGCTGGGCCAACACCCCAAGGCGCGGCCCGGGCGCCAGCACGCGATGGACGAGGCCTATTTCGCCCGTGTTGATGCAATCCACTACACGATCGCGCACGACGACGGGGTCGGCTGGGAGAACTGGGAAGAGGCCGACATCGTTCTTGCCGGGGTATCACGCAGTTCGAAAACCCCGACCAGCATCTACCTCGCCAACCGCGGCTACAAGGTGGCCAATATCCCGATCGTGGTCGAAAGCCCGCCGCCGCCGCTGCTGTTCGATCTGAAGCATCCGATGGTGGTCGGACTGACCAATTCGCCCGAGCGGTTGGTCCAGGTTCGGCGCAACCGTCTGCTCGCGCTCGGCCAGACCCCCGAAACCGACTATGTCGACAGCGAGCGGGTGAACAAGGAGGTGCAGTTCGCGCGCCGGATGTTTGCCGATAACGGCTGGCCAGTGATCGACGTTACCCGCCGCTCGATCGAGGAAAGCGCGGCGGCGATCGTCAACCTCTACAATGAATTCCTCGCCGCACGCGATGGGGCGGATCACGGGCAGCTCGGGGCGTGACCCTGGTTCTCGCCTCGAACAGCGCCTCACGCAGGGCGATGCTTTCAGCGTCCGGGGTGGGGTTCGAGGCCCGGGCAGCAGATATCGACGAACGCGCCCTTGAGGCAAGCCTTGCGGGGGCGCCGGCTGCGGAGGTTGCGCTTGCCCTGGCCGGCGCCAAAGCCTGCGCAGTGAGTACGCTCCGCCCCGATGCGCTGGTCCTCGGCAGCGATTCACTGGTCGAAGTTGAAGGCAAGCGGTTCAATAAGCCCGGAAGCCGCGAGGACGCCGCCGCGCACCTGCGGTTCTTTTCGGGGAAGGTGATGGAGCTGCACAGCGCCGCCGCCCTGGCGCGGCAAGGGAATTCGGTCTGGGCCCATGGCGAAGTGGCGCGGCTCCAGGTTCGCGAGCTTTCGGAGCCCTTTATCGAAAGCTACCTTGAGGCCGAATGGCCAGCGGTTGCCGGATGCGTTGGCGTGTTCCGGATCGAGGACCGCGGGGTGCAGTTGTTCGAGGATATCCAAGGCAGCCATTTCACCGTGCTCGGCATGCCGTTGCTCGCGGTGCTTGGCGCGCTGCGCGATCAGGCGGTGCTGGCGTCATGATCTACGCCGAAGTTATCGGCGATCCGATCGCACAGTCGAAGTCGCCGACGATACACAAGTTCTGGCTCGGCAAACTGGCTCTGGCGGCAGATTACCGAGCGTGCCATGTCGCTGCAGGCAACCTTGCCGAATACTTTGCCTCCCGGCGCCATGATCCCGATTGGCGCGGCTGCAACATCACCATGCCGCACAAACAGGCGGCGATGGTGCTGGTCGATCGGCTCGATCCGCTGGCGGAGCGGATCGGGGCAATCAACACCGTCGTGCGCGAAGCCGATGGCTCCCTTACCGGCTATAACACCGACGCCGCGGGGTTTCTCGAACCGCTGGAACCGCTGCTTGCCGAAGCGCATCTCTGGCGCATGGCACGGATCATCGGGGCCGGAGGTGCAGCGCGCGCGATCGTCGCCGCGCTCGCCGACAGGGGATTTACGCTGGTGCTCGCCGCGCGCGATCCCGCTAAAGCCCGGGCGCTGCTGGAGGAGCTCGCACCAGGCGGCGAGCATCACACCCCTCCGCTGGCGCACTTTGCCGGACCGACCGATTTTGCTTTTGACGACCGCGAACATCTGCTTGACCTTGTGGTCAACGCCAGCCCGCTGGGCATGGCCGGCCAAGCCCCGCTGGACTTCGACATGAGCCACGTACCGCCGGGCAGCACGGTCTACGATATCGTCACCAATCCGGTCGAAACCCCATTCCTGATCGCGGCTGGGGCGGCGGGGTTCAAAACGATCGACGGCCTTGCGATGTTGATCGGACAAGCCGCGGCCGCATTCGAGAAGTTCTTCGGCCTGCCGGCACCACGCGAGGGCGACGCCGAGCTTCGGGGCCTTTTGACCCGGTGAGCAAGCCGTTCATCCTCGGCCTCACCGGCTCGATCGGCATGGGCAAATCGGCCGTGGCGGCAATGTTCCGCGGCCTGGGTGTGCCCGTTTTCGATGCCGACGCCGCGGTGCATGAACTGCAGGCACCCGGTGGCGCCTGCATCGCTCCGATCGAGCGTTCCTTTCCGGGCACAACCGGACCGAACGGCGTCGATCGCCAGAAGCTTGGCGCGGCGGTTTTCGGCAGCCAGAAAAAACTTCGGCTGCTCGAATCGATTGTGCATCCCGAAGTCGCGGAGATGCGCCGCGCTTTCCTTGCCGACAACGCAGATGCGCCGCTTATCGTGTTCGACATCCCGCTGCTTTATGAGAAAACCGGGCATCACGGACTCGACGGCGTGGTCGTCGTCTCGGCGCCTGCCGACCAACAACGGATACGCGTCCTTGCCCGGGCGGGCATGACGCCGGAAAAGTTCGAACAGATCCTGAAGCTGCAGGTTCCCGATGCCGACAAGCGTTCGCGCGCGGATTACGTGATCGACACGGGGGTCAGCCTTGCCGAAACACGCCATGCCGTGCAGCAATTGGTTCACGCGATCATCGAGCGCCAAAAATAGCGCCCGAAATAGCCGCACCCCCTTGTATAGCGGCGCGCTTAGGCAGATATCGGACAGGTAATGCGCGAAATCATTTTCGACACCGAGACAACCGGACTCGATCCAAAGAGCGGCGACCGGATGGTCGAAATCGGCTGCATCGAAATGGTCAACCGGGTGCCGACCGGGAATACCTTCCACGCCTATTTCCATCCGGATCGGGATATGCCCGCGGCGGCCGAAGCAGTGCACGGCCTTTCCATCACCTTTCTGTCTGACAAGCCGCGTTTCCACGAGCGCGCGCACGAATTGATGGAGTTTCTCGGGCACGAGGCGATGCTGGTTGCACACAACGCCGGCTTCGACTTCGGTTTCGTCAATTCCGAGCTGGAGATGTGCGGGATGCCGCCGCTCCCGCGCGAACGCATGATCGACACGGTTCAGCTGGCCCGGGTACGGCACCCGGGGGCCAAACTTTCGCTGGATGCGTTGTGTACTCGTTATGGGATTGATCGCAGCCACCGCACCAGGCACGGGGCCTTGCTCGACGCGGAATTGCTTGCGCAGGTCTATGTCGAGCTTACCGGGGGCCGTCAGATCGGCCTGTCGCTCGCCGCCGAACAGGGACAGGTGGAAATCACGACAGTAACAACTCTGGTCCAGCGCGAACGACCCTTCCGCGCACCGCGCCCACACTCGGCAAGCGAAGCGGAGGTCGCCGCGCATGCCGCTTTTCTCGAAACGGTGAAAAGCCCGCTCTGGCTCGACTGATTTCCGTTTCGTGCTGTTTTTGTAAGAGGAGTACGATCCATGGACATTCGCGTATCGGGCCATCAGGTTGAAACCGGCGAAGCGCTGCAAGGACATGCCCAGGCCCGTCTGGCCGCGATTGTCGGGAAGTATTTCAATGGCGCCTTGTCCAGCACCGTAACCTTCAACCGCGCGCCCGCAGGGGCCTTTCGCGCCGATGTCGTGACTCACGTGATGCAGGGCCTGGTGCTCAAAGGCGCCGGGATTGCCCACGATGCCCATGCCGCGCTCGACCAAGCGGCGGAGAAGATCGACAAGCAACTGCGGCGTTACAAGCGCCGCCTTTCGGATCATTCCGAACAGGCCGCGCACGCGATCCGCGAAGAAGAGGCGGCATACACGGTCTTTGCTGAACCCGACGAAGCTGCCGAAGAGGTGCATGGCGACGCGCCGCTGGTGATCGCCGAAACCCGGGTCGACGTTCCCGAAACCACTGTCTCGAACGCGGTCATGATGCTCGACCTCAGGAACACCAACGCGCTGCTTTTCAAAAACGCTGGCACGGGACGCCACAATATGGTCTATCGCCGCGGCGACGGTTCGATCGGATGGGTTGAACCTTCGTGACGGGTCGCGTAAAGGCGCGGTCGTTTTTCGTCAGGCGAGGAGGGGCGACACGTCGGGGATTCCCGCCGCGCTAGCCCCTGCTTGGTCTGTTCACGCAACTTATTGAGCATTGTGCCCGCCATGACCGCACTTTTTACCCTGCTACCCGAAGCTGTCGGTACGATTGCTGCAGAAAGCAAGCAAAGCATACTTGAGCGGCTGGCCGAGCGATTCGCCGGTGTCTATGGTCTCGATCCGGTCCTCGTCCTTGACCGGCTCGAGGAACGGGAAAAGCTTGGCAGCACCGGGTTCGGCCGAGGCGTGGCGATCCCGCATGCGCGCATTCCCGATCTGGGGCGTCCGGTCGCGGTTTTCCTCAGGCTCGATACCCCGGTTGCCTTCGATGCCGCGGATGGCATGCCAGTTGACATGGTGTTTGGCCTGCTATCGCCCGAAGCTGCCGGTGCGGCGCATCTTCACGCCCTGGCAGCGATCAGCCGGATGATGCGCGATGACAAGCTGCACGCGGCATTGGGCGAATCGGCGACATCCGAAGCGCTTTACGCGCTGCTTGCCAACGGCATCGATCGGGACGCCGCCTGAAAATCCGCGATTGTCTGGCGCGATGACCTCGCGGCTCCCGGCAAGGCTGGAGGTTTCGGCGCTGGTGCGCGCGGTAAATGCTGCGGGCGGTTTTGCTGTAGTGGTTAACAAAGGTGAACCAGACGCGGGATCGGTGTTGGTAATTTGCGCCGAAAATGGTGCAAACCGGCGCATTTTCGAACGGCTGCCCAGCATCGACGAAGACCGTAAATGGTCCGTTTCAATGATTGAAGACACTGAAAACAAACATCTATTTAAGGATTACTTAACGCGGAGGCGAAGCCAGGATCCCGACCTGTGGATCATCGAACTGGATATCGCGAATGGTGAACGGTTCATCGGATTGGCGGGAACCGAAGGTTGACTCTGCTGCACTGCACAATCAAAGGGCGCACACCTTTTGACGCGTGGGCGGCGCGCCAGGCAGATCGGCCTGGTTCGCAAGCACGCAGACGGGGGGCAGCCGGCAGGATTTCCGGTCTGGGGCAAACGTAAAACTTCATTCGCTCCAGTCACTCCTGCGCGGGCGCGCCAACCGCCCAAGAATGTTCTTCCATGAGCAAGAAGCTCTCCCGCGCCAGTGCGATCGCAGTGGCTGCCATGATTGGTACTATTATGATTGCGTCCAACGGTTCGGACGCCTCCGCGCAAAACGTCGCCAAAGCGAACGTTGCAGCGGACCAGACCAC
>JBJTMA010000165.1:0-19680 GCA_046063295.1 Novosphingobium sp. | reverse complement strand
CGCCCTGCTGTTCGGTTTCATCGTTGCAGAAGCATGCAAGCCGCTGCTGGGTTACCGCCTGCCCCCCAATGACCGGTTTGCGGTGATCCTGCCTTTCTCGATCGCCACCGGGCGGCTTGGCTGCTGGTTCACCGGCTGCTGCCTGGGCGTGCCGATGCAGGGCGGCATCGCCATGATCGCGGCGGACGGCGTGTCGCGCTATCCCGCCGCGCTGGTCGAGGCGGCCTTCAACGTGATTGCCGGGCTTGGCGGGATGCTCTTGTTGCGGCGCGGAATGCTTCAGGGCCGGCTCTTCGCGCTGTATCTGGTGGTCTACGGAGTGTTCCGCGCGCTGACTGAAGAACTGCGGGTCACGGAAAAAGTCTTTGCCGGATACTCGGCTTACCAATGGCTGAGCCTCGCGATGATAATCGCGGGTGCGATCGCCCTATACGCCCGCCGGAATCACCGATCCACGCCGATCAGCCCACTTGCAGGAACTGCCGCATGCGCGATCCCGAAATGCCGGAACCGGCCGAACGTAGCGGCTGGAGCGGCTGCTGGTATGCGGTGCTGGTTCTTGCGGGAATTGGCCTGTTGTTCTTCGGCACCTGCCTGCTGATGGTCACCCGGTGACCCCGATCGACGCGATCAAGCGCAAACTGCACCGCGACGTCGTCGCCGATCCTGTGCTGCACGCGCGGGTGCTCAACCTTTACCTCTGCGGCGAAGCCTATCCGCATGCGGTCGACGATTACTTCCCGGTCGATCATGCCGAGGAAGTTGCGGGAAGCGAACTGGCCGGGATCATGCGCGAGCACATGGCCGACGAGGACAAGCACATCGCGCTCTATGCAAAGGCAATCGGCAAGCTGGGGCAGGAAGTGATCCAGCTGCCCGAGGCCGACATCTTCAACCATGTGATCCGCAGTCACACGGCCGAGCCGTGGAAGGTCGAAGCCGCGATGGACGCGGACGCCAAGCGCGACCGGATCGCCAACTTCCTTGCCCACGCGCACTGGCTCGAAAAGCGGATCGCACGCAGCCTCGAATACCACTTCGATGCCTGCGCGCAGGCCGCTTCGGACTACCCGGCCAAAGCGGTCGGCAAGGTCCTCGCCGACGAGCAGCGCCACCAGCGCTACACCCGTGAGGCGGTGTTCGACCTGGTCTCGAAGCGCCGCGCGGTGGAGATCATCGAAAGCCATCGCCGCGCCGAAAGCCGCGCCAACCTCGATTTTTCGGCGCGCGAGCTGCGCCGCCTGCTGGTCGAGGAAGGCGAGCACTGGCCCGCTGCGCGAAAGTTGCCCTACAAGGTTTGCGCCTTCGTGATGGAGGGGGTCCTCGCCTGTGCCTGACACCATTGCCACCCCGGCGCTGACATTCGAAGCGCGGCTGGAACGCATCGCGGCGCCTTTGCGCGAGCTCGACGAGGCCAGCGTGCGGGCCAGCTTTGCCGCCCTGTCCGACGACCGCCTGCTCAAGACCACGCTCAGTCTCTGCCCGGTCTGTCTGGCGCATATTCCCGCCGCGGTGGTTGAGCGCCAGGGACGCGTGGTCATGCTCAAGCGCTGCGAAAAGCATGGTGACAGCACCGCGCTGATCGAAAGCGATGCGGCCTTCTATCGCCTGTCGAACAAGGACCGCTGGGGCCGTGCCTATGGCGAGATGCCGCGGCTCGACATACCGGCCTTTGCGGGTTCATGCTGCGGCCCGGGGCAGAGCTGCGGCGCGCCGGCCAAGCCGTCCGTCCAGGACTTCAGCGACCAGTCGGGCAACAAGACCTGCACCGTGCTGGTCGAAGTGACCAACGCCTGCAACCTCGCCTGCCGGGTCTGCTACTCGGATTCGAAAGGTGACCGGGTGCTGCCGGTCGATGCCTTCAAGCGCCATCTCATCGACATGGCGCGAGCGAAGGGCCGGCTCGATTCGGTCCAGATCACCGGCGGCGAGGCGAGCTTGCACCCTCGGTTCTGGGACCTGCTCGAATGGCTTTGCGGGCAGGAGGCCGTGGGCAAGGTTTACCTGCCCACCAACGGCCTGATGTTCGACAAGCCGGGCTTTGCCGAGCGGCTCGCTCCGCTGCGTGAGCGCGTACTGGTGCTGCTCCAGTTCGATGGCCGTGATGATGGCGCCAACCCGGTCATGCGCGGGGCCAAGCCGCAGCGGGTCCGCGAATCCGTGATCCGCAAGCTCGATCGCGCCGGAGTGGCGATGCAACTGACCATGACGCTGAGCAAGGACGTCAGCGAGGCCGATATAGCCTGGGTGGTGCGCCAGGGCCTGAAGCACAAGAACGTGCGGCTGATCGCGATGCAGCCGGCGTTCTTCTCCGGCCGCTACGACCTGGGCGCCGAGGCCGAGGCGCGGCTGACGCTAAGCGACTGCGTCAAGGGCGCGGTCGCCGGGTTCGGCGGCAAGGCGGTGGCCGAGGACTTCATGCCGATCCCCTGCAGCCACCCCAATTGCGGCTGGGTCACTTTGTTTGCGCGGCGCTTTGGCATGGTCAAGAACATCGCCCGCCATGTCGATCTGCAGGCGGTGATGGACGATGTCGCCTACAAGACGCTGCTCTCGAAGCGAGAGATGCAGTCGGCGGTGGGTACCAAGGGCAACCTTGTGCAGCGCCTGCTCGCACGGCTCGCCCGAAAACTGATCCGCCCGCAGGACGTGTTCGGCATCGCTATCAAGCCGTTCATGGACCGCTTCAGTTACGATCAGGACCGGGTTTCAAGCTGCTGCCACCACATCCTCGACACGAATGGCAATCCGGTTTCATTCTGCGAATACAACGCCCGGCTGCGCCACAAGGATTCGTGGGCGAGGTTTCCTGTGCTGGAGAAGGGCTGAGCGCCTAACCCTCCGTCCGCCCGAACCAGATCACATGGCGCGGGCCCTTGCCGTTGGCGCGGGCGCGGACTTCGACTTCCTCGACCTCGAAGTGACAGTCCTCCATGCGGCGGCGGAACCGGTCGTCCTTGAAGGCCGACCACACCGCAAGAATCCCGCCCGGGCGCAGCGCCTTGCGGGCATTGTGCAGCCCCGATTTCGAATAGAGCCGATTGTTGTCGGAACGGACCAGGCCGTCGGGACCGTTATCGACATCGAGCAGGATCGCATCGAGCGGTTCGGGGGCGAGCAGGATCGCCTCGGCCACGTCGCCGCGGACCAGCCGCACCCGCGGATCGTCAAGGCACCCGGCGGTGAGGTCAGCCATCGGACCACGCGCCCACTCGATAATCTCGGGCACCAGTTCGGCGACGGTCACCCGCGCATCATGCCCCAGTTTCGCCAGTGCCGCGCGCAAGGTGAAGCCCATCCCGTATCCGCCAACCATCACGTGCGGCGCGCGTAAGTCACCCAGCCGCTCGATCGTCATCGTTGCCAGCGCCTCTTCCGAGCCGCGCATCCGGGTGCTCATCAGGTCACCCTGGCCCAGCACGATCATGAAATCGCGGTCGTGGCGAAAGAGCTTCAATTCCTCTCCGCCAGGGACCTGCGCAGTGCCGAGAAGTTCTCTTGGTATCATCGGGTCCCCTTGGACCAAAAAGAAGGGGCGGCCAAGGCCGCCCCTTCCCCCGCCCTGACGGGCATTGCGGACCTCACATCTTGTACGAGATGCGGAAGTAGCCGTACTGGCCCGGCACATCGTATGTGGTCGGGTCGTAGTTGTTGAGGCTGCAGCTGAAGCAGGCCGGCGGATCGACGTTGAACACGTTGTTCATGCCGACGGTCAGGGTCAGCCTGTGATCCCAGCGGCTCGGATTGAGCTGCAGCTGGAAGTCGGTGTAGAACCGGTCGTTCAGGTGCTTGGTGGTGTCCTGGATTTCGGTAACCGGACCGACATAGCGGCCAGTCACCAAGGCCTTCACCGGACCGATGCTGTAGTCGACCGTGGCCGTGCCCTTGAACTTGGGATAGGCCTGGTCGGGGCTGCCGCGTTCGAAGCCGACATAGCTGGTCGTGGTCGTACCGTTGGTTGCCGGGACGCCCTCTTCATACTGGAAGAGGAAGTTGGCGGCCAGGGTCAGACCGAACGAGCTGGTATCGCGGCTGCCGGTGCGCAGGTTCATCGTCGCGTCGAGCCCGCGGGTGCGGATCGTGCCGGTGTTCAGCAGCACGCCATTGATCGACGAGATGAAGCCCGAAGGCGTGCGCACGATCGCCGCGCAGCTCAGCGGATCGCCAGTCAGCGCACAGCGGCTGAGCAGAACGTCCGCACCGATCGAGCTGATCGCACCCTTCAGCTTGATGTCGTAGTAATCGACCGTCACGCTGAAGTTGCTGAGCGCACCGCCGCGCGCCCAGGCTGGGCTGTAGACGCCGCCGAACAGGATTGTCCGCGCGGTTTCCGGCTTGAGGTTCGGGTTGCCGCCGGTGAGCACCGGAAGCTGACCGCCCTGCGGTTCGGCATAGCTGCCGTTGGCGGGTACGCCGTTGGCAATGCAGTTGGCCTTGACCGTCGGGTTGGTCGGGAACAGCCCGCCCGGCGCGCTGGTGCACGGATCTGACAGCGGCTGGTCGAAGCGCGACTGCGCGCCATAGAGCTCGCCGATCGAAGGTGCCCGGAAGCTCTGCGCATAGGACCCGCGGAGCAGCAGGTCGGCCGCCGGCTTCCACTGAATTCCGCCAGTCAGCGACGTGTTGCCGCCGAAGGTCGAATACTTCGAATAACGCGCCGCGCCCGACAGTTCGAGCATGTTGAAGAACGGAGCGTCCTTCAGCAGCGGTACGCGCAGTTCGCCGTAGAACTCATCGACCATGAAGCTGCCGCTGGCAGCCTGCGCCGGGATGTCCGCACCAAGACCCGCCTGGATGATCGGATCCGGGGTGAACGAACCGAACTGGTAGCGATGTTCGTAACCAAGCGCCACGCCGACCGGGCCGGCGGGCAGTTCGAACAGCGTGCCCGACAGGTTGACTTCGAAGTCGGCAAGACGCTGCGAGGAACGGTCATGCTCATCAAAGCCGACGTAGGCCAGCATCTGCGGCGTGACCGAACCGTTCCCGCCGAAGATGTTGAAGGGCACACACCCGTCGCTTGCGCCGGTGCACGCGGCAACCGGACCCAGCGCCTTCGCCAGCTTCGCCGCGTTGACGTTACCGGTGAACAGCTGCTTGGCATCGTTGTGCCCGAACACGGCATTGGCATCCCAGTACCAGTTCTGCCCGAACAGCTGGAACTTACCGTCAAGCGTGGCGGTGAAGGTCAGCGTATCGACGTCCTGGGTATAGGTGCGCTGACCGGCTTCGACCAGGCGGCGCGCGATGAAGCTGTAGTTCGCGACCTGACCATTGGAGGTGAAGTCCGGGTTGAGGCCCGACTGCAGCGTCACCCCGAACGGATTGTAAGGGTTGGTCGCATCGATCGAGATCGTGTCGAGCAGGTTGCCGTTACCGGCATCGGGACCGACGAACAGCGGCAGGAACGCCGCCTGATTCTGCGAATGACGGTGGTTGTAGAACATCTTCACCGTAAGGTTCAGCGCGTCGCTGAATTCCACCCGGGTGTTGACGAAACCGCCATAACGCTGCTGCGGGGTCTGGAAGTAGTTGTACGGCGCGAAGTTGAAGCGGTCGGCCGAGGTGAAGTTCTTGTAGTCGCCGCCGACCAGGGTCGGATCGTAAACCGGCGTACGCCCGATTACCGCATTCTTCAGCGTAAGGTTCTGGCCGAGCACGATGAAACGGCCCAGCGGGGTAGCGCTCGAGCAGCCGCCGATCGGGTCCGAGCACGAAGTCTGGCCCGGATTGGGGAACTGCGAGATCGAACGATCGCGTGCGCTGACCGAACCCTGTCCGACATAGCTGACACCGGCCACGACGTGCACATTGTCGCTGCCTGCGCCGTAGCTCATCTGGTAGGCGCCGGTACGACCGTCACCCTTGCCGAGGAATTCACCCATCTGGACCGAGGCGCGGAAGCCCCGCTGGTTCTTGTTGGTGATGATGTTGACCACCCCGGCGATCGCGTCAGAACCGTAAAGCGGCGAAGCGCCCGACTGGAGCACTTCGATCCGGTCGATCATGCCATCGGGGATCGAGTTCAAGTCGACCGCGTTGGGAATGCCGCTGGCCGAAGCGCCGCTGACGTAGCGCAGGCCGTCCACCAGCACGAGGGTGCGCTTGGCGCCGAGGTAGCGCAGGTCGATCGTCGACGAACCGGCGCCGACACCGCCGCCGTCTGGCGGGTTGCCGAGGTTGCCGCTGTTGTTGAAGCGGGTGTTGAGACCGCCGGCCGAACCAGGCAGGCGCTGGAGCACGTCAGCAACCGAGGTAAGCCCGGTCTGGGTGATTGCTTCGTTGTCGAGCCGGACGACCGGCGACGGATCGTTCAACGGATCGCGGCGGATGCGCGAACCGGTGACGACGATATCGGTTGCGGGCTCGTCGCTCGTGACTGTCGCGTCGGGCGCAGTCGACTGGGCCTGGGCCGCGGTCGCCGAAATGGTGCTGACAACAGCAATTGCCGCCCCGGCAAGAAGCTGGCGTGCATATACTTTCATATAGATTTCCCCTTGGGTTACCCTGACCTGCCTCCGCCTTCGAACAGGGCGGTGGGCAAGTGCGCTGAGCGTTACAGTCAAGCGGAGTCGGGGCATAGTCGCGCGCGTCCATGCGGCACGAATAGTGCGCCACTATGGCAAAAATACCGCGACGAAGTGTTTATTTATTGCGTCAGGCTGCGCGCTGGGCGCGATCAACTGCTTCCTGATTGAGCATATCGGCCAAAAGGAACGCCAGCTCGATCGACTGCGCCGCATTGAGCCGCGGATCACAATGTGTGTGATACCGGTCAGCCAGCCCTTCGCTGCTGATCGCAACCGCGCCGCCGACGCATTCGGTCACATCCTGTCCGGTCATCTCGATATGGATGCCGCCGGCGTGGGTACCCTCGGCGCGGTGCACCGCGAAGAACCCGCGAACTTCGCCCAGGATGCGGTCGAACGGCCGGGTCTTGTAGCCCGAATTGGCCTTGATCACATTGCCGTGCATCGGGTCGCACGACCATACCACCGGGTGGCCTTCACGCTTCACCGCGCGGACCAGCGGGGCAAGGCCTGCCTCGACCTTGTCATCGCCGAAGCGGCTGATCAGGGTGATGCGGCCGGCTTCGCGCGCCGGATTGAGCGTGTCGAGCTGCCGCAGCAATTCGTCAGGCGCCAGGCTCGGCCCGCATTTGAACCCGATCGGATTGCCCACTCCGCGCAGGAATTCAACGTGCGCCGATCCTTCGAACCGGGTGCGATCGCCGATCCACAGCATGTGTGCGCTGGTATCGTACCAATCACCGGTCAGCGAATCCTGCCGCGTCATCGCCTGTTCGTAAGCAAGGTGCAGCGCTTCGTGGCTGGTGTAGAAGCTGGTGCCCTGCAGTTGCGGAACGGTTTGCGGATCGATCCCGCAGGCCTGCATGAAGTCAAGCGCCTCGCCGATGCGGTTCGACACCTCTTCGAACCGCGCCGCCCACGGGCTGCGGCCCATGAAATCAAGCGTCCATTGATGCACCTGGCGCAGGTTGGCATAGCCGCCGGTCGAGAAGGCGCGCACCAGGTTGAGCGTCGCAGCGCTTTGCGAATAGGCCTGGAGCAATCGCTGCGGATCGGGAATGCGGGCTTCGGGGGTGAATTCGATCCCGTTGATGTTGTCGCCAAGGTAGCTCGGCAGTTCGACCCCGTTCTGAACCTCGATCGGTGACGAACGCGGCTTGGCGAACTGCCCGGCCATCCGGCCAACCTTCACTACCGGCTGCTTGCTGGCAAAGGTCAACACGACCGCCATTTGCAACAGCACCCGGAAGGTGTCGCGGATGTTGTTCGGATGGAACTCGGCAAAGCTTTCGGCGCAGTCCCCGCCCTGGAGCAGGAAGCCCTTGCCGGCGGCGACTTCGGCCAGATCGGCCTTGAGCGCGCGCGCTTCTCCCGCAAAGACCAGCGGCGGGAAAGTGGTCAGGGTATCGGTGACCTTGCCGAGCGCGGCGGTGTCAGGATAGCTCGGCAGGTGCCGGGCTTCCTTGTCCTGCCAGCTCGTCGGGTTCCAGTTCTGCGCCACTTCAAAATGCTCCGTCACATGCGAAAGCGCGCCCATAGCGCCAAGCGCGCGATATTGCAAAACATGCAAAGCGCGGAGGGCATCCCGCGCAATTTTGTTTCGCTTGCAACTATCTTCCGGCCGACTGCGCCTGCGGCATCACCGTGCTGAGTGACTGACCCTCGGGCAGGATCACCAGCCGCCAGCTGCTTCCCGAGGTCAGGTACTTCTTCGCCAGGGCCTGCATCGCGGCCGGCGTGGTCACGGTATAATCGTCGAGAACACCCCGGATCGAGGCATAGCGCCGCGGATCGCTGGTCGCGCCTTCGAGCAGGTACATGAAGAAGGCGCTGCTGGTCGAAGCCCGGGTAAGCTGCTGCTTGAGCGGTTCGGTCACCCGGTCAAGTTCGTCCTGCGTCACCGGGCTGGCGGCCAGGTCGGCTGCGATCTTGTCGGCGGTCTCGAAGAATTAAGGCACCGCCTTGGGCTGCATTTGCGACAGCGCGAACAAGGTGCCGCCACCATCAAGGTCGACCGGCCAGTCATTGGCAACCTGCGGCGAATAACTCTCACCCAGCTTTTCGCGCATCGCATCAAGGATGCGGTTCTGCATGATCTGGGTCAGGATTTCGAGCTGGCGGCTTTCGCGAATTCCCGCCACCCCGCCGCCGGTCGGCCAGCTGATCAGCGCGGCTGCCTGGTTCTGGTCACCCTTGTGATAGAGCACCACCGGCGTGGTCGAAGGACTGAGGGTGCGCGCGGTGGCAGGCGCGGTGCCGGCGGGCAGGTCACCACGCGGGGGCAGCGCACCGAAGGTCCTCGCCAGCGCCGCAATTGCCGCGTCCCGCTTGAAGTCCCCGAACAGCTGGATCTCGATCGGCCCCTGCGCCAAAATCGGCGCCCAGACGGCCTTGAACCCTTCTGGCGTGGTGGCGGCAATCTGATCCGGCGTGGGCGTGGCAAAGACCGGGTCCTTGCCGCGCTGGTAGAACTTCAGATCGCGCTGCGCGACGCCCTGCGGGCTGGTTGCAAAGCTCTGATAGTTGATGCGGGATGCCGCCTGGGCGCGCAGCACCGGGTTGGCATCCCAGCGCGGCGTAGCGAACTTGGCCGCCATCAGGTACAGCTGATCGTCGAGATCGGCAGCCCGGGTATCCGCGGAAAAGGTGAAGCTGCCATCGTCGATTTTGAAATCGAAGCCGATCTTGCGGCCGGTGGTGAGCTTGTCGATTTCCTCCTGTCCAAGGCTGCCTTCACCAGAGCCCACCAGCGCAATGTTGCCCAGTGTCGCATAAGGAGCGGTCTGGGCGTTGAACGCGCGCCAGCCCGCACCAAACCGGACCTTGAGCGTAACCCGGCCGGGTTCGTTGTCGGTGGGCCACAGCAGGACCTTCACCCCGTTGGCGAAATCGACCTGTTCGATATCGAGGAGACCGGTCGGCTTGACCGCACTGGGCTGCTGCGGCGCACCGATCGGGGGAAGCGAGGCGAAATCGATCGCCTTCGCGCTGACCCGGGATTTGCCATCGGCCGCAACCGAGCCGGTAAGGGCCAGCGCCAGAGCTCCATCGGTCGCCTCCTTGGCATCGGGGGTCACATAGATGCCGCGCGTGACGGTGCCGTTGAACAGACGCCGGGTGTGCGAGAGGACGTTGGCCGGCGTGAACATTCCCTTCGAGCGCTTGAAGATGTCCAGCACCGTTTCGGGCGAGGCAATCGTTTCACGGATATCGAGCGCGGCAACCATGTCGTCAGCCAGCTTCGATCCGGGCAGCAGGCGGCGCTGTTCGACCGAGCTTTCGAAGGCGACGCCGAATTCCTTCGCCTCACGGTCGATCTCGGCCTGCGTTGGCGGACGGGTCATTGCATCGGCAATCACGGCGCGGGTGTCCTTGAGCGCCGCCTTCCAGTCGGGACCGAGCGGCGTGATCGCCACATAGGTCACATCGGCCGAACGGCTGGTCTTTTCCTGGCTGACCTGCGCCGAAAGGAAGCTCCCCCCGGCCCGGGCGCGCGCTTCAAGCCGGCGGTTGATGATTGCCTGCGCCAGGCTGTCGACCATGATGCCCTGATTATAGACGATGGTATCGTGAACCGGCCGCCAGGGCCGCAGGACACCATAGACTATCTGGCGCGGGAGGCTGGGCTCGACGATCACCTTGGTGGCGCCGACCGGAGAAGCACCCTTGGCCCCCTTGGGTGCAACAGGGTCACCGAACGAAGGTTCAGGCGTGCGCGGGCCGATGCCCTTCCAGTCGCCGAACCATTTCGCGATGTCGGCCTTGAGCACTTCGGGATCGATGTCTCCGACCGCGATGATCACGCAATTTTCAGGACGGTACCAGCGCTGGTGATAGGCGCGGACGCTTTCCTGGTTGGCCGCATTGAGCGTCGCCTCGGTACCGATCACCGGGCGCTGCCCCAGCTTCTGTCCGGCGAACAGGGTGGCTTGCTGCTGATCGACCACGCGTTCGGCAGTGCCGCCGCGTTCGCGTTTTTCGGCTAGCACGATCGGCACTTCGGTGCGCACGTTTGCTTCCGACAGCGTCGGCGCGATCATCATGCCCGAAAGCAGTTTCAGGCTGGTATCGACCTTTTCGGCATTGGCGTTGGGGAGGTCGAGCTGGAAGGTGGTGCTGAGCGGCCCGGTCTGGGCATTGGTATCGCTGCCAAAGCTTGCGCCAAGGCGCTGCCACACCGGGATCGCCTGGCCGTTTTCCAGATACTTCGATTGGCGGAACACCAGGTGTTCAAGCAGGTGCGAAAAGCCCATTTCGCTGGGTTGTTCGTACATCGAACCCACATCCATGCGGATGCGGATCGAGACCTGGTCGGGCGGCACGCCGTTCTTGCGTACCACATAGCGCACCCCGTTGGGCAGTTCGCCGAAGATCCATTCCGGATCCTGCGGGATATCGCTGCCGCGGTAGAGCCACGGAACGTCGGGCGTGTTCGGCGCCAGAACCGGCGCCGCGGCGCGCTTCTTCGTTGCCGCGCCCGCCGCATCCAATGCGGGAGCAAGCAGCAAGGCCAGGGCAGGAATGAAGAAGGCGAACAGGCGCTGGGCGCGGGATTTCACGTGCATAGGGCGCGGATATAGGCAGCGCGAAACTGACTGGCCAGTGAATATCCCGCAATTGCTGCCGATCGCACCCCGTCAGTTAGCCGGGGCAGCCGGTGCTTTCTTGATTTCGACCAGCTGGATCTGGAACACGAGGTTGGAATTGGGCGGGATTGGCCCGGTCGGCTTCGCTTTGTAGCCCAATTCCGAAGGGATGCAGATGCGGTAGATGCTTCCCTTTGGCATCAGTTGCAAACCTTCGGAAAAGCCCGGAATCACGGCACCAAGCGGCAGATCGATGGGCGCATCGCTCTGATCGAACACCTCTCCGGTCGCCGCGAGATAGCCGATGTAGTTGACCACCGCGACGTCCTGCGCCGCCGGTTTGGGTCCGTTCACGGCGCGCAGCACGCTGTAGCCAAGCCCGGATGCGGTCTTCAGCTTGCACACCCGCAACGCCGGCTCGACTTCTAGCTTGAGCGGCATTGGCAGGATTTGCCGCGCCCCTTTGGCTGGGACGGCGCCTGAGGCGGGAGCCGACGCACAGAGGAGCGATGCGCAGGCAGCAAAAGCGAGATTAAGTTTCTTCATCGGATGCAGCGCCTAGTCGTTCTTTGCCGCGGGCGCCATAGCCACCTTGACCCCGGGCAGCCTGCGCCTACATGCCATTTGTCATGTTTATCGAAACAGAGCTCACCCCGAACCCCGCCACCATCAAGTTTCTGCCCGGCGAAACGGTGATGCCAAGCGGCACGCGCGATTTTCCCGATGCGGAAGGCGCCGCAGCCTCACCGCTGGCCTCGGCACTGTTCGATTTGGGCGATGTCTCGGGCGTGTTCTTCGGACGCGATTTCGTTTCGGTTACCGCAGGCGAAGGGGTCGACTGGTCGGCGCTCAAACCGCAGGTGGTGGCGCTGCTGCTCGATCACTTCATCACCGGCGCGCCGCTATTTGCCGGCGCCGACGCCTCTGGCATCGTGGTCCCCGCGGATGACGAGGCGATTGGTGACGATCCGGCCGATGCCGAAATCGTCGAACAGATCAAGGAACTGATCGAGGTGCGGGTGCGCCCGGCAGTGGCCAATGACGGCGGCGATATCGTCTATCGCGGCTTTCGCGACGGGGTGGTTTACCTGACCATGCAGGGCGCCTGTGCAGGCTGCCCGTCATCGACCGCCACGCTCAAGCACGGGATCGAATCGCTGCTCAAGCATTATGTCCCCGAGGTGGTCGAAGTTCGCGCTGCCTAGTACTGATTGTCTCGTCATTGCGAGCGCAGCGAAGCAATCCAGTGTTGCGCAAACCGCTCTGGGTTGCTTCGCTGCGCTCGCAATGACGAAAATTGATGGAGAAACCAGAATGGCCCTGCCCCTTCCCGACGCATCGTTGGATCAGCTGTTCCGCACCGCGCGTACCTATAACGGCTATCTCGACACGCCGGTCGAACGGGACCAGCTTGAAGCGATCTGGGAACTTATGAAGATGGGGCCGACTTCGGCCAATTGCCTTCCCGCGCGGCTGGTCTGGGTTACCACTCCCGAAGCCAAGCAGAAGCTCGCGAACTGCGCCGGCGGGGCCAATCCTCCCAAGATACTCGCCGCGCCGGTCAGCGTGATCATCGGCATGGACCTCGATTTCCATGAGCAGCTGCCCTGGCTGTTCCCGCACACCGATGCCAAGGCGTGGTTCGACGGCAACGAGCAGCTGCGTGAAACAACCGCGTTCCGCAACTCTTCGCTGCAAGGCGCCTATTTCATCATGGCGGCACGTGCGCTGGGGCTCGATACCGGCCCGATGTCGGGCTTCAATCCCGAAGCAGTCGACGCCGCGTTCTTCGCCGATACGCCGCGGGTGAAGTCAAACTTTATCTCGACCTTGGGCTATGGCGATCCCGCCACCATTTTCGAGCGCAGCCCGCGCCCGGATTTCGGGGCTTTCAACCGCGTAGCCTGACGCGCTATCGCTTCAGGCTATGACACTGCTGGGCATCGAATGCGCAACCGAAAGCTGCTCGGTCGCCCTGTTTGACCGGGGCGCGCTGGTGAGCGGAACCGCGCGCGTACTGGGCCGCGGCCATGCCGAAGCGCTGATTCCGATGATCGCCGAGCTGCCGGGTAAAGGCCGCGCGCAGCGTATCGCGGTATCGTTGGGCCCGGGCAGCTTCACGGGCCTGCGCGTAGGCCTTGCCGCAGCGCGGGCGCTGGCCCTTGCATGGCAAGGCGAACTTGTAGGCTATTCGACTCACGCCCTGATTGCGGCGATGGCCTGCGCGCAGACAGGTGCGCGAGAGGCCGGCGTGGCTATGACTGGCGGTCACGGCGAATGGTTTGTGAGCCGCTTCGACGATCGGGGGCAGGCGATGCTGCAACCGCGGTCACTCATTCCCGCGCGCGCCGCCGAAGTGCTTGAGATCGATCTGGTCGCAGGCTCGCAGGCAGAAGCCCTTGTGGAATTGCGCGGCCGGGGAAGAGCTTTGAAACTGTTGCCCGATGCGCGGCAGCTTTCGCTTTTGGGCGATGCCGCCTTTTCTCCAGCCATTCAACTTGATTACGGCCGGCCGCCAGACGCCAGGCTTCCCGTTTCAAAGGGTTGACCCGTGGACAGCGACGATCTCGATCACATCATGGCTGTGATGGAAGCCGCATTCGATCCGCAATTCGGTGAAGCGTGGAGCCGCCGTCAGGTCGAAGACGCGCTGATTTTGGGCAATTGCCACTATGGGCTGGCCATGCAGGACAGTACTTGCGCGGGTTTCTTTCTTTCCCGGTTCGGTTTTGACGAAGAAGAACTGCTGCTGATCGGTGTAGCCCCATCGTTGCGCCGTGCAGGTCATGGCGCAGCGTTGCTCCAACAGTTCCTTGCCGGTGCCCGCTCTCGCGGCGCAAGGCGGGTTCTCCTCGAAATGCGCCACGATAATCCAGCGGGGGAATTGTACCGCCGCTACGGTTTCGAACAAATCGGCCGCCGCGCCAATTATTATCGCGGGAAAGATGGCGTTCGACGGGATGCGCTGACCTTTGCATCCGAATTGGATGATTGAGCAGCTGCAAACGATTATAGCTTATGAACTTTTCGTAACGCTGTTTAAAACCCGGGCAAATCGTCTTGTAGAGCGCCGCAAATGGGCTTAGCGGCTTCGATGCCTATCAATAAGGAAGGCTTGCTTGGGTCGTTAAAGCAAGAAAGGAATTGGCCATGGATGCAACCCATGCCGATGTGAATGAAATGCTCATTACGCTGACGTCGGACATTGTCGCGGCGCACGTCAGCAACAACAGTGTCGCAGTCGAAGACGTCAGCGGACTGATCGCCAACGTCTATGGGGCGCTGTCTACCCTGGGCCAGGCTGCTGCTCCGGAAGTCGCTGTGCCCGAACCGGCGGTTTCGGTTCGTGCCTCGATCAAGCCGGATTATATTGTCTGTCTTGAAGACGGCAAGAAGCTGAAGATGCTGAAGCGCCACTTGATGACGCATTACAACATGACCCCGGAACAGTATCGCGCGCGCTGGAATCTGCCCGCCGATTACCCGATGGTTGCCCCCAATTACGCCGAAAAGCGCCGCGAACTGGCGAAGAAGATCGGTCTTGGACGCAAGCCTGGGGTGAAGCGCGGTCGCAAGAAAGCAAGCTGAACCAGCCCACCGGTTGAAGAATCGCCCCGCCCATCTATGATTGGCGGGGCAATTCATATCAGGACTCCGCGTGCACCAGCCAATCGACATCGAAGCACTCTGCGCCGAACGCGGGCTCAGGATTACCGAGCAGCGCCGCGTCATCGCACGGGTGCTGTCCGAAGCTGACGACCATCCCGATGTCGAACATGTGCACCAGCGCGCAGCGGCAATCGATCCACGCATCTCGATCGCCACGGTGTACCGCACCGTGCGCTTGTTCGAAGAAGCCGGCATCCTTGACCGGCACGATTTCGGCGATGGACGAGCGCGATATGAAGCCGCGCCAGAAGCGCATCATGACCACTTGATCGACGTCGAAACCGGAAAAGTCATCGAATTCGTCGATCCGGAACTTGAGGCGCTGCAGCGCCAGATTGCCGAAAAGCTCGGCTATCGGCTGGTCGATCACCGCATGGAACTTTACGGTGTCCGGCTGGAACGCAAGGACTAGGACTTGATGGCCGCCGCCCTGGTCATGCCGCGAAGTCTGTCGCTCGTTTCCTGGCTGCTGATCATCCTGCGCATGCTGGCCATGCTGGCATTGCTGCTGGTCTGCATCCCCTTCTACTATCTTCACCGCCTGCTTCGGATCGCCAATCCCTGGCCGCGCCTGTTCCTCAGCGGGGTCACCGTGATTGCGGGTATCAAGGTGAGAGCGACCGGGCAGCGGCCGAGATCGCCGGTGTTCCTGATCGCCAACCATGTCAGCTGGATTGATATTCCCGCGATCAGCCGGATTACCGGAAGCGCGTTTGTCGGCCATGACGGGCTTGCTTCCATGCCGCTGCTCAAATGGCTTTGCCGGATGAACGGCACCGTATTCGTTGCCAGACACGACCGCTCCAGCGTCGCCGAACAGGTCGTACAGGTCCGTCAGGCGATGGCGGACATGCATGCGCTGACGATTTTCCCGGAAGGGACGACCAGCGACGGCACCGGACTCCTGGCGTTCAAAAGCTCGCTCCTTTCGGCGTTTGAACCATTTCCTTCCGGCATCGCGATCCAGCCCGTGCTGCTCGACTACGCGCCCGAGGCGGCGGATGTCGCCTGGGTCGGGGAAGAGCATGGACTAGACAACTTCCTCAAGATTCTGGCGCGCCGCCGACCGGTCACGGTTACCGTGGCATTCCTCCCGCCGCTGGAAGGCCAGGCGCTCGAAAATCGCAAGACAATCGCCCAGGCAGCGCGAGACGCTATTTTGAAACGTTTGGCGGGATAGGCTGTAAAGCGAAATGGCGCTCCAACCCGCATTCGATTCCAACGAAGCGATACCAATCGCCGCTGCAGGAACCGCCCTGCCGGTCGGTATCGCCGGGGAAGCGAGGATCTGGGGGCGCTCGATCCTGCTTGCCCTGGCGCTGCTGGTGGCGGTTCCGCTGCATTACCTGTTCCGGTTGATCAAATACGGCTCGCCGTTCCCGATGTACTTCCTGCGCTGGGCAGCGTGGGTCATGGGCGCGAGGGTGCAGGTTCACGGTGTCCCGCTGCGGCGCGACGTGTTCTTCATGCCCAACCATGTCTCGTGGTTCGACATCCCGGTGCTTGGCGGCATCACCGGCTCGGCGTTCGTATCTCGCGCGGAAATCGGCGAGATGTTCATGCTCGGCTGGATGGCCCGGCTCAACCGCACCGTGTTCACCAAACGCGAGGCCAAGCTCAATATCGCCGAGCAGATCAATGCCCTGAAAGAGGCTCTGGCCGATACCTGGTCTGTGGTCATCTTTCCCGAAGGTACAGTTACCGACGGCCATTCCCTGCTGCCCTTCAAGACCAGCATGATCAGTGTCCTCGAACCGCCCCCTCCCGGGATGCTGGTCCAACCGGTGGTGATCGATTACGGAGCGATTGCCGAATGGCTCGCCTGGCTTGACCGGGAAACGGGGATCAATAACGCGCGCCGGATCTTTGCCCGGGCAGGAACATTCCCGGTCAAGGTGTACTTTCTCGATCCGTTCGATCCGCACGACTTTCCCGGCAGGAAAAACATTGCCGCGCAGGCGCGCAAGCAGATCGAGGCCCGCCTAGTCGAGTCGCTGGGCAAACCACTGCGTCCGTTCCGCTTCGATCTGCCGATGGTCGGCTATGTCGCGCCCAGGACCGATATTTTGGAAATCGCCGACTCGCCGCTATAGGCCCCAGCCCATGCCCGTTTCCGCATCCCCCAAGACCTATCGCGTCAAGAGCTTCGGCTGCCAGATGAACGTCTACGACGGCGAGCGAATGGCCGAGTTGCTCGATCGCGAGGGAATCAGCCCTGCCGCCGAGGGCGAGGATGCCGACCTCGTCGTACTCAACACCTGCCACATCCGTGAAAAGGCGACCGAGAAGGTCTTCTCCGATATCGGCCGCCTGAAACGCGATGATGGCACCAGTCCGATGATCGCGGTCGCCGGCTGCGTGGCGCAGGCAGAAGGGCAAGAGATCATGCGCCGCGCACCCGCGGTGAGCATGGTGATCGGGCCTCAAGTCTATCACCGCCTCCCCGAACTGATCGGCGAAGCGGCGCAGGGCAGGCGCGCGATCGACACCGACATGCCCGCCGAGACCAAGTTCGATGCGCTCCCCGCGCGGCGCAAGGTCGGCCCAAGCGCATTCCTGACGGTCCAGGAAGGGTGCGACAAGTTCTGCACCTATTGCGTGGTACCCTACACCCGCGGCGCCGAAATCTCGCGGCCGTTCGCCGATCTGGTGGACGAGGCACGTCCGCTTGTGGATGCCGGGGCGAAGGAAATCACCCTGCTCGGCCAGAACGTGAACGCCTACAGGGATGCGGATGGCCGCGGGCTGGAACGACTGATCGAGACGCTCGCCGGCATCCCCGGCCTTGGCCGCATCCGCTACACCACCAGTCATCCCAACGACATGACCGACGGGCTGATCGCCGCGCACCGCGACATTCCGCAGCTGATGCCGTTTCTTCACCTACCGGTCCAGGCTGGCAGCGACCGGGTGCTGAAGGCGATGAATCGAAGTCACACCGTTGCGAGTTATCTGGCGGTGCTTGAAAGGTTCGCGCTGCGCGGCCGGACATCGCGCTGTCAGGCGATTTCATCGTCGGCTTCCCGGGCGAGACCGATGCAGAATTCGAAGAAACGGTCCGGCTGGTCGAACAGGTCGGCTACGCGCAGTGCTTCAGCTTCAAGTATTCGCCCCGGCCCGGCACTCCCGCGGCAACCATGGACGGACAGGTCGCTGCCGAGGTCATGGACGAACGGCTGCAGCGTCTGCAGGCCGCGATCAGCGCGGGGCAGCGCCGCTTCAACGAGGCGAGCGTGGGGCGGACTTGCGAAGTTCTGGTAGAACGGCCGGGACGGCATCCCGGTCAATGGCTGGGCAAGTCCCCGTGGCTGCAGTCGGTCCATTTCGAGGCTGATGTCGGGATCGGACAACTCGTCAACGTCAAGATGACCGAGGCCTTGGGCAATTCGATGGCCGCCATGGTGACGGGCATGGTCGACGCATAGAAAACCGGCCCAGAGACTTCTCCCTGGGCCGGCTTGTTGTGACTTCAGGTCATTACCAGAAGAACGCGCTGATCACGCGCAACACGCGGCCGGTGCGGATGTCGACGAGCACCGCATCATTGCCGTAGCGCACCCAGCGGTGATTGTAGCCCGGGTTTGGCAGGCGGTACGTACCGTAGTCGTTCAGCCAGTAGCGGCTTGAGTAAAAGGCGGGCTGGAAGGTGTAGCCCACGCTGACCGGGCGGTACCGCATGCCGCGCGGGGCGTAGTAGGCGCCGCGCTGGAACACCTGGCGGTGCGAATTGCGATAGTCGCGCCAGTCTTCGCGCAGTTCGCGCTGGTCCTCGCGCGCTTCCTGGCGGGCGGCCGCGGCCTTCTTGTAATTGCCCTGGCGCTGGTACTGGCGGGCATCCTGGCGGTCCTGGCGCACTTCGCGCTGGTCGTTCCGGACTTCGCGCGCGCTTTGGGCGCTGGCCATGCTCGGGACCAGTGCCGAGGCCGCGAGCGCGGCGATAAGGATCTTGCGCATTGTATTGCTCCTTCGAATGTTGTCATCGCTTCAACGACGATGAAGCGGGTCTAGACGGAGCGGTCTGAACCGGCTGAAAACCTTGGTGTCAGGTTCGGTCCATGAGTGTCGCTCCGTTGCGACAGCTGTCGCAAGCGATGATGGCTGTGCAAAAGCGCAAAAGAGCTTCGCCTATCCAGCCAACGTCACTTGCTTGTAACGCTGTGCGGCTTATCTTGTTCCAGCGCCCGTCGCGGCGACGTGGCGGTTTGTCGAAGCTTTTCAGAGCTTAACGAAGGGAGTCTGCGTCACACCATATGTCTCGCAAGCAGCCTCGCGCCTATCATGGCGCCTCCGATATTGCTCCCGTCCGCCCCGCTCCGCCCCGCGCGAAAAGCGAGATCGAGTTTGAGGAGGCGACGATGCTTGGCGCCCTGTTCGGGCAGTTCGACGCGAACCTGGTGCAGATCGAGAACCGCCTGGGAGTCTACATCGCGGCGCGCGGCAACCGGGTGCAGATCGAAGGACCCGAGGAACCTGTGGCCCGCGCGCGCGACGTGCTGAAGGGCATGCACCAGCGGCTGATGGCCGGGCAGGAACTCGATGCAGGGGTGGTCGATTCACTTATCGTGATGTCAGCCGAACCCACCCTTGAAGGAATCGTATCGGGCAATACCGGTGAACCGGGGGTGGTCATCCGCACCCGCAAGAAGACCATCGTCCCGCGCAGCGCTACGCAGATCGAATATATGAGGGCGCTGGCGAGCAAGGATGTGATCTTCGCACTTGGCCCGGCGGGCACAGGCAAGACCTATGTCGCGGTGGCGCAGGCGGTTTCACAGCTGATCACTGGCAGCGTACAGCGGCTGATCCTCTCGCGCCCGGCGGTGGAGGCCGGCGAACGGCTCGGCTTCCTCCCCGGCGACATGAAAGAAAAGGTCGATCCCTACCTGCGCCCGCTT
>JBJTMA010000164.1:0-8095 GCA_046063295.1 Novosphingobium sp. | reverse complement strand
GATGGCGATTGGGGCGCGCATCTGGGGGGCGGCAAGTCGCTGTTCGTCAATGCCGCCACCTGGGGCCTTGTGGTCAATGGTACGCTGGTCGGCAGCGTCGATGATCGCGCGCTGGGGGCAGCGCTGGCGCGGCTGGTCGCGCGCGCCGGGGAGCCGGTGATCCGCCGCGGGGTCGATCTTGCCATGCGCATGATGGGCGAACAGTTCGTCACCGGCTAGACGATTGGCGAGGCGTTGAAGCGGGCGAAAGTGCTGGAGGCCAAGGGCTTCCAGCACAGCTACGACATGCTGGGCGAAGCGGCGGCGACCATGCAGGACGCGGACCGGTACTACCGCGATTACGAGGCCGCGATCCATGCCATCGGCAAGGCATCGGGGGGACGCGGCATCTATGGCGGGCCGGGGATTTCGATCAAGCTTTCGGCGCTCCACCCGCGCTATTCGCGGGCCCAGGCAGACCGGGTGATGGGCGAGCTGCTGCCGCGCCTGCGCCTATTGGCGCTGCTGGCGAAGCGCTACGACATCGGCCTCAATATCGACGCCGAGGAAATGGACCGGCTCGAACTGTCGCTCGACCTGCTTGAAAGCCTTGCCCTCGATCCGGAGCTTGCCGGTTGGGACGGGCTCGGCTTCGTGATCCAGGGTTACGGGAAGCGTTGCCCCGCCGCTGTCGACTGGATCGTCGACCTCGCCCGGCGGGCCAAGCGGCGGATGATGGTGCGGCTCGTCAAGGGCGCCTATTGGGACGCCGAAATCAAGCGCGCGCAGGTTGACGGGCTGGCCGACTTTCCGGTCTATACCCGCAAGCCGCATACCGACGTGGCCTACATCGCCTGCGCGCGCAAACTTCTCGCCGCGCCCGACGCGGTGTTCCCGCAGTTCGCGACGCATAACGCGCAGACGGTGGCGACGATCTATCACCTTGCCGGGCCGGACTTCACCCCCGGCCAGTACGAATTCCAATGCCTCCACGGCATGGGCGAGCCGCTTTACGAGCAGGTCGTCGGCACAGACCGGCTGGACCGCCCGTGCCGCATTTACGCGCCGGTCGGCACGCACGAAACGCTGCTTGCTTACCTGGTCCGGCGGCTGCTGGAAAACGGAGCGAACTCTTCGTTCGTCAACCGCATCGGCGATCCCGCGGTGCCGGTGGCGAGCCTCATTGCCGACCCGGTCGACGAGGTGCGCGCCATGCCCCGTCCCGGCGCGCGGCACGACCAGATTGCCTTGCCCGCCGATCTCTATCCTGACCGGCGCAATTCGGGCGGGATCGACCTCAGCGATGAAGGCGCGCTGGCGGTGCTATCGCAAGGCCTTGCCGAAAGCGCGCGGATCGAATGGAACGCTGCCCCGACATTCGGCGAAGGTTCCCCCAGTCCGGTCCTCAACCCCGCCGACCGCCGCGACGTCGTCGGTACGGTCAACGAGGCGACCGCCGATGCTGCGGCTGCAGCCGTTGCCCGCGCTGCAGCTTCAAGCTGGAGTCAGGCCCCGGTGGCAATGCGTGCCGCTGCGCTCGAACGCGCGGCCGATGCATTCGAGGCGCGCATGCCGATCCTGCTTGGGCTGATCGTGCGCGAAGCCGGAAAGTCGGTACCGAACGCCATCGCCGAAGTGCGCGAAGCGGTCGATTTCTTGCGCTATTACGCCGCGCAGGCGCGCGAAGTGCTGGGACCGGAGCAGCAACCGCTTGGCCCGGTGGTGTGTATCAGCCCGTGGAACTTCCCGCTCGCGATATTCACCGGGCAAGCCGTAGCCGCACTCGCCGCGGGCAATCCGGTGATCGCCAAGCCCGCCGGTTTCACTCCGCTGATTGCTGCCGAGGCGGTGCGCATGCTGCACGAAGCCGGCATTCCCGCAGATGCTCTGCAACTGATGCCCGGTGACGGCGCGCTGGGCAGCGCGCTGGTCGACCAGCCACAGGTCTGTGGGGTGCTGTTCACCGGCTCGACCCATGTGGCGCGGCTGATCCAGCGCCAGCTCGCCAGGCGGCTTACGCCCGATGGACGCCCGGTGCCGCTGATCGCCGAGACCGGCGGCCAGAACGCGATGATCGTGGATAGCTCGGCGCTAGCCGAACAGGTAGTTGCCGATGTGCTGGTCTCGGCCTTCGACAGCGCCGGGCAGCGCTGTTCAGCGCTCCGCGTGCTGTGCCTGCAGGACGACGTAGCCGACCGCATCCTGGCCATGCTCAGGGGCGCGTTGCAGGAGCTGCGGTTGGGCCGCACCGACGCGCTCAAGGTCGATGTGGGTCCGGTGATCTCCGAAGCCGCACGGCAGGGCATTGCCCGGCACATCGAGGCGATGCGCGGCAACGGCTGCCCGGTCCACCAATTGGCGCTGCCCGATCAGGCGGCGCACGGGACCTTCGTCGCCCCGACAATCATTGAAATCCGGGACATGGCCGAACTGACCGAGGAAGTCTTCGGACCTGTGCTCCATGTAATCCGCTTCAGGCGCGAAGGTCTGGATGACCTGATCGATGCGATAAACGCGACCGGATACGGCCTGACGTTTGGCCTCCACACCCGGCTCGATGAGACAGTGCGGCGGGTCACTGGCGCAATCAAGGCGGGCAATCTTTACATCAACCGCAACACGATCGGGGCGATTGTTGGCGTGCAGCCGTTTGGCGGGCGCGGCTTGTCGGGCACAGGGCCAAAGGCCGGCGGCCCGCTGTACCTGCGACGCCTGGTTTCGATGCCGCCGCAATCATCGCGCGGGGCTGTCGCGAACAGTCCGCTGCAGCAATTCGCTGAATGGCTGGACGCGCACGGTGATGCATCGGGTGCGCGCAAGGCCCGCGCCTATGCACAATCATCACGGCTTGGAGCGGAGTGCGAGCTGCCGGGCCCGGTCGGCGAACGCAACGTTTATGCCTTGCATCCCCGCGGTCGGATCGCACTCTTTCCGGCAACTGTCCCAGGCTTGGTCGAGCAGATGGCCGCGGTGCTGGCCACCGGCAACCGGGGTTCGATCGAAAGCATGGAGCTGCCCGCCGGATTGCCGGCGACCGTAGCCGCTGCGTTCGATTCCGGCATAAGCGGTGAATACGCAGCGGCACTGGTCGAAGGCGATAGCGCAGGGATATCCGCTGCGGTCAGCAGGGTGGCCGAACTGCCCGGCCCGATCGTTTCGGTTCATGCGGCGCGGTGCGACACCCCGCTTTCGTACAACTGCGACTGGCTGCTTGAGGAGGTGTCGATCTCGACCAATACGACCGCAGCTGGCGGCAATGCCAGCCTGATGATGATCGGCTGATCAGACCAGGCTTTCGCGCACCACAGCCGGCAAGGGCCCGGCGCCCGGCTGGTCCGCCCAGTGCTGGACGTTACGCACTGCTCCTGCGGCGCGGACTTTCGCCAATGCGCCAAGGTCGCAGTCGGCGAAGATCCACCCGGCCTCACCCTCGCGCCCCACAGCGAGCACGCCGTCTTCAGGCATTCCGCTGTCAGGGGGCGCGTAGACGCCGGATGCGCCGCGATTGACGTCCACCGCGGGCGACCAGTCCGCAATCCCCACGGTCGGCGATTGCACCGCGAAACACTGCCCTTCGAGCGCTCGCGCGTGGGCTCCGATCCGCACCCGCCAATAGCCGCGCAGGGTATCGGTGCAGCTTGGCACCAGCAGCAGCTGCGCCCCGGCCTCCACCGCCGCGCGCGCGAGCAGCGGGAATTCGCAGTCATAGCAGATCGTCACCACGATCCGGCCCAGCGCCGTTTCGAACAGTTTGAGCTCGCGTCCTGCGGAAATGCCCCACTCGTCACGTTCGAACGGGGTCATTACCAGCTTGTCCTGCGTACCGCTTTTGCCGTTGGGGGCGAAGAGCCGCGAGGCATTGCGGTATTTCCCGTCGGCATCAAATCGCGGCGCAGAGGCAGCGAGGATGTGCAGGCCGTGCTGCTGCGCCAGCTGGGCGTGAAGCGCATCGACCTTGGGCAGCAGCGCCGAAACCGTCGCGATCGACCCGGCAAGATCGCCCATCGTCGCCGGATCGAGTGCGGCAAGTTCCATCGCGCCGTATTCGGGAAACACCGCGAGCTGCGCCCCGCCCGCCGCTGCTTCGGCCACCCAACCAGACAGCTTGGCCTCATAAGCCGACCAGTCGGCAAGCTGATCGACCGGATACTGCGCCGCCGCGACGCGCACCATCACCATTTGCGGTACCAGTACTGCATCGGCTTCGGGCTTTCGTGAGCCTCTCCGTGTTCCTTCCAAGCGAGCTCGGTGGTCAGCCCGGCGATTGGCGCATAACCGCGCTTGGCCCAGAACCCGTCGAGCGGTTGGTAGCCTTCCGGCCGGGCAGGATGGTCGCCTGGACGCACTACCGCGGCGAAGCACGCGGCGCTTGCCCCGCCTTTACGCGCGTGCTCCTCGCGCTGGTCGAAAAATGCATGGCCAATGCCCTGCCCCCGATAGCGCGGCAGAAGCACGCTTTCGCCAAAGTAGCACAGCCGCTCGACATCGAACCCGGCAGTGACGAACGGCTCGCGGAACGCGGCCTTCTGGTGCTGCATCGGCGCGGCCGTGGCAGCGCCGACGATCGCCTCGCCATCGAAGGCCGCGATCAGCACCGCATCGGGCGCCGCGGCATATTCGCGCAGGTACTCCGCTTCGTAATCAAGATCGCCGTCGTAAAGGTAGGGGAAGGCCGCAAAGACCTCGATCCTGAGCTGCGCAAGCGCGCCGATCGACCCGGCCAGTTCGGCACCGGTCAGGCGGCGCACCGCCAGGCTCATGCGCCGACGACCTGCCGGGTCCAATCCTCAAGGTTGTAATACATCGTAAGCCGCGAGATCAGCCCGCCTTCAACCGCGATAAAGGCGCCGGCGGGAAGGACGTAGGTCTGGCCTTTCGCTTCGGGCAGGCCCTCGTCCGTGGCGAGATAGGCACCGTGCACCACAAACTCTGCCGCGGCGCGGGTACCGGCCTCGTTCGCCATCACGGTGACTTCGCGCAGCTCCTCGCGGTAGCAGCGCTCCATGTGGGCAAGGAAAGTGCGGAACGCAGTCTTGCCGGTCTGGCGTTCGCCCTGGTTGATGTCGTGCGCAACCTCGTCAGACAGGCAGGCGAGCATCGCCTCCCAATCGCGCGCATTGAACGCCGTGTAGTAGCGCTCAACCAGCGCAACAGTTTCGCTTCGGCTCATCGCTGCGGACCTCAGAACACTACGACCGAGCGGATGCTTTCGCCCGCGTGCATCAGTTCGAACGCCTTGTTGATGTCTTCCAGCCCCATGACGTGGGTGATCATCGGGTCGATCTCGATCTTGCCGGTCATGTACATGTCGACGATCTCGGGCACGTCGGTGCGGCCCTTCGCCCCGCCGAATGCAGTGCCGCGCCAGTTGCGGCCGGTCACCAGCTGGAACGGACGGGTGGAGATTTCCTTTCCGGCTTCAGCCACCCCGATGATCACCGAGGTGCCCCAGCCGCGGTGGCAGGCCTCGAGCGCGGTGCGCATCACCTCGGTGTTGCCGGTGGCGTCGAAAGTGTAGTCGGCGCCGCCGTCCGTCAGTTCGACAACCTTGGCGACGGTCTCCTCGCGGCTCATCCCCTTCGAGTTGAGAAAGTCGGTCATGCCGAAGCGCTTGCCCCACTCCTCACGCGCCGGGTTGATATCGACCCCGATGATCTTGTTCGCGCCGGCCATCCGCGCGCCCTGGATCACATTGAGCCCGATCCCGCCGAGGCCGAACACCGCGACGTTGTCGCCCGGCTGGACTTTGGCGGTCTTGGTCACTGCGCCGACCCCGGTGGTAACCCCGCAGCCGATGTAGCAGCTCGACTGGAACGGCGCGTCCTCGCGGATCTTGGCGACCGCGATCTCGGGCAGCACGGTGAAGTTCGAGAAAGTCGAGCAGCCCATGTAGTGGTAGATCGTTTCGCCCTTGTAGCTGAATCGGCTGGTGCCATCGGGCATCAGACCTTTCCCCTGCGTCGCGCGGATCGCGGTGCACAGGTTGCTCTTGCCCGAGAGGCAGGTTTTGCACTTGCCGCATTCGGGTGTGTAGAGCGGGATCACGTGATCGCCAGGCTTGACCGAGGTTACCCCGGCACCGACCTCGCGCACGATCCCTGCACCTTCATGGCCGAGCACCGAGGGGAATATCCCTTCGCTGTCGAACCCATCGAGGGTGTAGGCATCGGTATGGCACACGCCGGTGGCCATGATCTCGACCAGCACTTCACCGGCCTTGGGCCCCTCGAGATCGAGCTCGACGATCTCGAGCGGCTGCTTCGGGGCAAAGGCCACTGCGGCACGGGTCTTCATCGGCACACTCCTCTAACCGTTCTGATGCGTTTCGACGGGCTCCTTAGCGGTGTATGGCGCCGGTTCGCCAGTCCAATCCTCTGCCAGAACGATTTGTTGGTGCGGCATTACAAGAGGTAATCACGGCGTCGCGACCGGCGCGCGGCCGTGCATCGGGATTCTACATAGTCGCAGTTCACCACGTCGCAGCAACCCGCCGCTATCGCGAGTGCAAAGGTTTGCAAGGGAACTCGCGCGACATGCTCAAACGGATAGCTCCATCCGAGGTCGAACTGGGGATGTTCGTGCACAAACTGGAAGGAAGCTGGCTCAAGCATCCCTTCTGGAAGACCAAGTTCGTTCTCACCGATACCGGCACGCTGCGCGACCTGCGTGACGCTGACATCGACGCAGTGGTGATCGATATCGACAAGGGCAAGGACGTGCGCCCGCATCCGGTGCCGCAGCCGCAGAATGACGATTCCCCGCGCCCCTCGCCGGCGGCGCGGCCGCGCCCCGCATTGGGCCAGCCGCCTGCCTTCGATTATCGCTCCACCGCGCCGCAGACCACCGCTCGCGAATTCGGCCATGCCGGGCGCGTGGCCGAACGCGGGCGCAAGGTCATCTCGAAAATCTTCCTCGAAGCTCGACTTGGCCGGACCGTGCGGGTCGAAGCGGTCGAGCCGGTGATCGAAGACATCTTCGCCTCGGTCCAGCGCAATCCCCACGCCTTCAACGGCCTGATGCGCTGCAAGCACGACAATGAGGTGCTGTACCGCCATTCGCTTGCCTGTTCGGCACTGATGATTTCGCTGGGCCGCGCGCTCAAGCTGTCACCCGGCGAAATTCGCGAAGCCGGTCTCGCCGGCCTGCTGTTCGATGTCGGGATTAATCACCTGCCGGTCGACCTCGCCAGCCTGGGCGGTGACTATCGCCGCTTGCCGCACGAGGTGCTTGCCACGCACACCACGCTCGGCAAGAATTTCCTCACCGCGAGCGGGATGCCGGAGAATATCGCGCTTACCGCGCTGCATCACCACGAACGCAACGACGGCAGCGGGTACCCCGACCTGCGCATCGGCGGTGATATCCCCTTGCTGAGCCGCATGGCGGCAATCTGCGACGCTTATGACGAACTGGCGAGCGGCAGCAGCGGCGGACTATCGGTGGATCCGGGCGCGGTGCTTCAGTCGATGTCGGAAACGCCCGGCAAGTTCGATCCGGTCCTGTTCGAGGCTTTCGTTACAGCGATCGGCACCTTCCCGATCGGGACCATGGTCGAACTGAAGAGCGGGCGCCTTGCGATGGTGGTCGACCAGGACGGAAGCGACTATGCCAAGCCGAAGGTGCGAACCTTCTTCTCCCTTGCGACCGGCGAGCGGGTTCGCGCGCAGGAGATCGACCTGGCCAACTGCTATGGCGAGGACGAGATTGTCGGTCTTGCGGACCTGACCCGCTTCGACCCCGAGGACGTGCTGGAGCTTCGCCAGCAGATGCTGAGCGCAAGCGCCAAGGCCAACGCCTAATTCTTGGCGGACGCGTCCGCCGCAGGCGCTGATCCAGTTCCTGATTGCCACGCCGCGCGCCTCGCTTCGAGCTGGTCTTGATCGGCCTGTGCCGCATCGAGCTCTGCCTTGGCCTGGTCCGCCATCGCCTGGTACGGACGCGTGCTGTTGATCGCCAAGGTGAGTGCCGCCTCAGCGCTGCTCAAGGCTTCCTGCTTGCGTCCATCGTCGGGCGCGGCCGCGGCCGCGGCCCGAGCCTTGTCCGCCTTGGCGCGCGCCGAATCTTCCGCGGCCTGCGCAGCTGCCAGGCGCGGTGCGGCAAATGCCGCTGCCTCGCG